>NZ_JBIVOP010000006.1:0-257500 GCF_044754175.1 Neobacillus sp. NPDC093127 | reverse complement strand
GCGGCGACGTGTGGAGCTGACTGATACTAATCGTTCGAGGACTTATCCTAATGATTATTCGTTTTTACAAACTTCTTCTGCATTATCTAGTTTTGAGGGAATGAAAAAAAATTAAATTACCTCTTGAAAAATATGAAAAAGACATTATAATAAAATAGTGTCTGATAAATGGTCTGGCAGTAATGGCGAGAAGGTCACACCCGTTCCCATACCGAACACGGAAGTTAAGCTTCTCAGCGCCGATGGTAGTTGGGGCAGGCGCCCCTGTGAGAGTAGGACGCTGCCAGGCTGTTATACAATTATTCCGCAGTAGCTCAGTGGTAGAGCTATCGGCTGTTAACCGATCGGTCGTAGGTTCGAGTCCTACCTGCGGAGCCATTTTTATGGAGAGCTGTCCGAGTGGCCGAAGGAGCACGATTGGAAATCGTGTAGGCGGGTAACCCTGTCTCAAGGGTTCAAATCCCTTGCTCTCCGCCATTAAATTATTTACGATATGGCCCCTTGGTCAAGCGGTTAAGACACCGCCCTTTCACGGCGGTAACACGGGTTCGAATCCCGTAGGGGTCACCAATTGGAGGATTAGCTCAGCTGGGAGAGCATCTGCCTTACAAGCAGAGGGTCGGCGGTTCGATCCCGTCATCCTCCACCATATTTACTTCTTTTTATTGTCGCGGGGTGGAGCAGTCCGGTAGCTCGTCGGGCTCATAACCCGAAGGTCGCAGGTTCAAATCCTGTCCCCGCAATTCGGTCTGGTAGTTCAGTTGGTTAGAATGCCTGCCTGTCACGCAGGAGGTCGCGGGTTCGAGTCCCGTCCAGACCGCCATATGTTGGCTCAGTAGCTCAGTCGGTAGAGCAAAGGACTGAAAATCCTTGTGTCGGCGGTTCGATTCCGTCCTGAGCCACCATTTATTTCTTGATTGCCGATGTAGCTCAATTGGTAGAGCAACTGAATCGTAATCAGTAGGTTGGGGGTTCAATTCCTCTCGTCGGCACCTTAAGCTGACATTAACGTATTATATGTGGAGGGGTAGCGAAGTGGCTAAACGCGGCGGACTGTAAATCCGCTCCCTCCGGGTTCGGCGGTTCGAATCCGTCCCCCTCCACCATTTATAGGGGTATAGTTTAAAGGTAGAACGAAGGTCTCCAAAACCTTTGGTGTGGGTTCAATTCCTACTACCCCTGCCAATTATATTGTGGCGATTGTGGCGAAGTGGTTAACGCACCTGATTGTGGTTCAGGCATTCGTGGGTTCGATTCCCATCAGTCGCCCCATAATATTTATTATTGGGCTATAGCCAAGCGGTAAGGCATCGCACTTTGACTGCGACATGCGTTGGTTCAAATCCAGCTAGCCCAGCCAATTTGCGGAAGTAGTTCAGTGGTAGAACACCACCTTGCCAAGGTGGGGGTCGCGGGTTCGAATCCCGTCTTCCGCTCCAAAATACGGCGGCATAGCCAAGTGGTAAGGCAGAGGTCTGCAAAACCTTTACCACCGGTTCGAATCCGGTTGCCGCCTCCATAAGAATTTGCCAAGTATGGATAAGAATAGGTATTTAGATTTCGCCGGGGTGGCGGAACTGGCAGACGCACAGGACTTAAAATCCTGCGGTAGGTGACTACCGTACCGGTTCGATTCCGGTCCTCGGCACTTGCTTTACCTAACATTTTAATATGCCGGTGTGGCGGAATTGGCAGACGCGCACGACTCAAAATCGTGTTCCGTGAGGAGTGTCGGTTCGACCCCGACCACCGGTATCATCTCATCGCTTGCCAATGCGATGAAATCAACGTTTCTTATATTTTGTAAGAAGCGTTTTTTATTTATCTCCAATACGATTCTTAGATACTGAAAAATACAGGGTTACGGTCGTTTATAGAAGTTTAAGCGACCTGAAAAAAAAATAGGTGATAAGGTCGCTTCACAATCCAATTTAGCATTTACGAGACCTCATGTGGTTTGGCATGTTTTGCGGAAATGATAATGAGTAATCAGGGAAAACTATAAAATTATAAAAAAACCGAGCGTTTCCTGTCCGCTCGATTAATGACTCTTCCCATATTGTGTTATACCAAAATAATCACTAGCTGCATATCCGTTGTATTTTACATCTAAATCATGAAAAATTCTATGAACACGGATTAAGAACTTTATGTCCTTCTTTTCATTGGCACTTTCAAGTAAATCTTTAGCATTTAGGAAATCCACTTTTAAATCTTGATCCTCAACCCCATTAATTATTTCAGTTAGATTATTTTGGTACTCGTTATATTGATTTTGAAAAACAGCAAAACTAAACTTTTCACTTCTTCCCCAACACAGCGCATCATTCCAATAATCATGGTTGCTAGAGATGTATTTTCCAATAACCGCCTCATCTATTTTCGATTGTTCAAGATGTTGAACTGGCAGTTCTTTAGATGTCATCGTGCTATTCTTGATAAAAATCATTGCAGTTAAACCAATCACAATAACTAGGCAAAAAAGAATAGCAATAATGATCGGTTTACGTTTAATCATTCTCACCTCATTCGAAATAGACTGGCTTTAAAACTAGATTAGCAAATATTCCTGAGAAAGTCATTTATTAACCTTAAAAAAGAAGTATACAAATAAGCTTGGAAGTCCAAAAAAATTCGACATAATTCGCAAAATCCTCTTGACGATTGTCAAAAAGGTATGTATTATTATAAAGGTCAGTTGGTTCATGGAATTGTCACAAATTCAAACAAATGCGGGTGTAGTTTACTGGTAAAACCTCAGCCTTCCAAGCTGATGTAGTGGGTTCGATTCCCATCACCCGCTCCATACATATTAACTAACGCAGTGTATCGTTACATAGGAGAACGATGCATTGCGTTTTTTTCTTTTTTTAAACATGAAGGACTAATCCCTAATAGAAAAACCTCGATTAGTCCTTCATCAAACAGGTGAATCCAAATAAGTCGCATTTGGCCCATATTGTGACCGTACGTTGGCAAAAACCGCAAGGACGGTCACAATAAGTGGTTTATTACAATTGAATCCACTGAATCACTATTGCGCGCCCCGCCCCTTTCTACAATAAAAGATGCCTTAGCGGCACCCAAGAATACGATAGGAAGCTTCTCCGCCATGTATTTGTGTAAACATGTTCATTAACGATTCGGTCAGCTTTTTAGCATTGTCGCAATCGGTTGAGGGTCTTAAATAAATGATCTGCAAAGCATTTTTCGTGTTATACGTAACAGGGGTTCTATTAGAATCGACAAAGGGACTTCCAAACGGTCCTTTTTGGTCAGAAGAAACAATGAGCCGCTCCAAGGAATTTTTTCTCCCATTTAATCCTGTGTACTCCTCGCCTTCATTACCAATGCGTATTTCCACTAATCCTTGTAACAGATCAAGATCGTAGATTCCAATTGGTACTTGATATTGCAGCGAGAAAAAATTATTGATATCAATGCCACTTTGAACGGAAGGAAGATAATTTTGCTTTTGTACTCTTCTATATAGTGCTTCAACAGAAGGACGATAACGGTTTGGGTCTTTTCCAGTCTTTTTGAAAATACCTCGCCATTCCTGTATACCAGGAAGGTCTGTAACATGTTTATTCTCCAAATCAAAATAAATCGCCTCTTGAAAAAGCTGGAGTCTTCCTCTTAGCATTTGTGGTGAATCCCCAACCATGATATTTCTGTATTCAATAACACCTAGCTTAAAGTCGGGAATTTGCTCGATTATTTCCGATGAAAGTTGAATTTCCAACCATTCCACCTCCAAAATTGATTGAAAATAGTTTATCATAAATAGATGTGCTACTAATAATATAACAACTTAATAGATGAAATAAGATGGAAAGGCGGTTAAGACGGTGGATGTAAAAAAGTTAAAACAAGAACTCATTGCTTATAGTAAAGAAATCGGAATCGATAAAATTGGCTTTACTACTGCTGACCCATTCACCGAATTGAAAAACCGGTTAATAAGACAGCAGGAACTTGGTTATCAATCAGGGTTTGAAGAACCGGATATTGATAAAAGGGTGACCCCTGGATTACTTCTTGAGGAGCCACGCTCAATCATCTCAATCGCACTCGCTTATCCGTCCAAAATGGCTGTCCGTGTGGAAGGGAAAAAAGGAGAGCGACGGGGGATTTTCAGCCGGGCCTCTTGGGGAATGGACTATCATCATATTCTTAAAGACAGGCTGAAAAAGCTGGAAGAATTCATCATCACCAAGGCACCAGATGCGCGGTTGAAATCAATGGTCGATACCGGGGAGCTTTCTGACCGTGCCGTTGCCGAAAGGGCGGGAATTGGCTGGAGTGGAAAAAATTGTGCGATTATTACCCCGGAGTTTGGCTCCTATGTATATATCGGAGAAATGATTACCAGCCTGCCATTTGAGCCAGATACGCCGATTGAGGATCAATGCGGGTCATGTACAAAGTGTTTGGAGGCTTGTCCGACATCTGCTTTGGTGCAGGGCGGACAAATTAATGCCCAGCGTTGTATTTCCTTTTTAACGCAAACGAAAGGGTTCATTCCTGATGAATTTAGAGATAAGATCGGCAACCGTGTCTATGGATGCGATTCCTGTCAAACGGCTTGTCCGCACAATAAAGGAAAGAACTTTCATTTCCATGATGAACTGGAACCAAATCCAGAAGTGGCCAAACCATTATTGAAGCCGATATTAAAATTAAGTAACCGCGAATTCAAAAATCAGTTTGGCAATGTAGCAGGGTCTTGGAGAGGGAAGAAGCCAATTCAAAGGAATGCCATCATGGCACTCGCCCATTTTAAGGATGAAACAGCAGTGCCAAACTTAATTGAAGTCTTAGAAAATGAAGCTAGTCCTGTGTCGAGAGGAACGGCTGCCTGGGCACTTGGAAAAATTGGCGGCGAAACGGCTTTATTCGCTCTAAAAAGCGCGCTAACAAGCGAATCGGATAAAGATGTACTTACTGAAATCGAAAAAGGATTAAAGTTATATAAATAAAAAAGTGCGATATCAAATTTATATCCATGAATGGGTTGGGAATTGAAACTCTTGTCAGTTTTTAAATTCTCCTTTCTATCATATGTATGAAATGAGAGGAGTGGAAGGCTATGAATAAATCGTTTCAAGAGCTTTTTGACACAAGGGTCCATCAATTTGTCTCTGATAAAAGAAGTCACAAGGTTTTTTTTCCAAAGGCCGAAAAGAAACAACAGGCGTTTGCCAAGCGATCCGCTGAAATTGTAAAAGTGAAAGCAGCAGGCAGGATCATCGAGGAATCTGACGAAGAAGAATTTCAAACCGTCAAATATCTTGCCCATTATCAATACTTAATAAAACAAAAGGGTATTCTTTATATGGAAGAAGAAGTAGAAATGAGAGTGGCCAAGTTTTATAAAGACGCGTTGGTTTTGGATGAGGAAATGAATCCAGTAGAGGTTCAAGAACACGATGCGATCCCTGTTATACCTGATTTTGAGATGAATGGGGAACGGCTAAGCTATCAATATAATCGCTTGAGGGCGGTGCAATATGCGGAGCGCTGGTGGAATAGCTATAACCCTGCCTATAAAAAGTTTGAAAATGATTGTACGAACTTCATCTCTCAATGTCTGCGAGCAGGAGGGGCACCGATGAGAGGATTTCCGAACCGTGGGAGTGGCTGGTGGCTGCAAAATAAAAACTGGAGCTATAGCTGGACTATGGCCCATTCATTGCGCCAGTATTTGGCTAATTCAAAAAGCGGCCTAAGGGCTAGGGAAGTCAGGGGTCCTGACGAGTTGTTACTAGGAGATGTCATTTGCTACGATTTTGAAGGGGACGGCCGATTCAATCATAATACAATTGTTACGGGCAGGGATGCCAATGGGGAGCCGTTAGTTAATGCCCATACCTATAACAGCCGGATGAGGTACTGGGCATATGAGGATTCTTCTGCCTATACTCCAAATATCAAATATAAGTTTTTTACCATTGTCGATGAATAATTGTTTGTCCTTGAATGGATGAAGGAAAGTGGTATAATTCTTGTTAGAGTTTTAATAAATGTCTAGCTCCAGCGCCCTGTTCAGCGGCGAGACGCCTTCGCGCTCCGCCCTACGATAAGTCAACATCGGTTCGCTTGCGCTCACCGTGTTTCCTTTATCTCGGTTGGAGCACTCCAGGCCATACGCCGCTGAACAGGGCGCTTGCGCTTTTCTTATGAGGTGAAATTCGTGTCTATTCATGTAGTTTTATATCAACCACAAATTCCTTCTAACACGGGGAACATTGCCCGGACCTGTGCCGGAACCGATACCACGTTGCACTTGATTCGGCCATTAGGCTTTTCGACGGATGATAAGATGTTAAAAAGAGCTGGATTGGATTATTGGCAATATGTAAACATCGTTTATTATGATTCATTAGATGAATTTTATCAAAAAAATGCTGGTGGTCAATTTTTCTATCTAACGAAATTCGGGAATAAGCCACATAGTACCTTTGATTATAGTGACCCAAGCCAAGAGTATTATTTTATATTTGGCCGGGAAACAACCGGCCTCCCAAAAGACGTTATTGAAAAAAATAAAGATGTTGCACTAAGGATTCCGATGACCGATCATATTCGTTCCTTAAATTTATCTAATACGGCGGCCATTCTCATTTACGAGGCATTGCGCCAGCAAAACTACGCACACTTAAACTAAACGAAAAAGCTGCCTGATTACGGCAGCTTTTTGCATACTTATTTAGTTGAGCCTGGCTTATCATTATAACCTGAAGTGAAGATTGCTGCTAAGAATGCAATCATTACTAAAATAACGATGAAAGTGTTCATGTTATGTATTGCTCCCTTCGTCATACAACTTATCATTATGGATGATTATATATTTTTATTATAGCCTAACTTTCCAAAATGAAAAGGGCAAGTTTCATTTTATTGTAACAAAAAAGATAGACAGTAACTCCTTTGGGTCACGCATGTTCAAGTCTATAGATGCATAGAGTATATTAATCGTCTCTGATTAAGCTCCAGGGGGAGGGTATATATGGATATTCTAAAAAAAATCGAGATGTTTCGCGAGGAAGAAGAAAAGCTCCGTTGGGAAGGATCGTTCGCTGATTATTTGCAGTTGTTGAAAGAGAAGCCATGGGTAGCACAATCTGCACATTCAAGAGTTTATAATATGCTTAAGGACGCTGGAATTACCGAAGAAAAAGGGACGAAGAAGTATGAATTCTTTAGCAACCAATTATTTGGATTAGAGGAATCACTTGAGCGGCTTGTTGAAGAATACTTTCATCCGGCAGCAAAAAGATTGGATGTTAGAAAGCGGATTTTACTGTTAATGGGTCCGGTAAGCGGGGGGAAGTCCACGCTTGTCACGATGTTAAAAAGAGGGCTGGAAGCTTATTCACTCACAGATAGAGGTTCTGTATTTGCTATTAAAGGATGTCCGATGCATGAGGATCCGCTTCATCTTATTCCACATCATTTACGCAAGGATTTCCATGATGAGTACGGGATTCGGATTGAAGGCAATCTTTCACCACTGAACATGATGCGGCTCGAGCAGGAATATGGTGGTCGAATTGAGGACGTTTTAGTGGAACGAATCTTCTTCTCGGAAGATAAACGAACAGGGATTGGTACGTTTAGTCCATCCGATCCGAAATCACAGGATATTGCTGACTTAACAGGAAGTATTGATTTTTCAACGATTGCGGAGTTTGGATCGGAATCAGACCCAAGGGCCTACCGCTTCGATGGGGAGCTTAATAAAGCGAACCGGGGGATGATGGAGTTCCAGGAGATGTTAAAATGTGATGAGAAATTCCTCTGGCATTTGCTGTCGCTAACACAAGAGGGAAATTTTAAAGCAGGCAGGTTTGCGTTAATCTCAGCGGATGAATTAATAGTCGCGCATACTAATGAAACAGAATATCGCTCCTTTATCTCTAATAAGAAAAATGAAGCGCTCCATTCCAGAATTATTGTTATGCCAATTCCTTATAATTTAAAGGCTTCTCAAGAAGAGAGAATTTATGAAAAAATGATAAACGAAAGTGATGTATCTGATGTTCACATTGCCCCGCATACATTAAAAGTAGCTGCAATGTTTACCATTCTTACGCGCCTTAAGGAACCGAAAAAAGGCGATGTTGATATATTGAAGAAAATGCGTCTTTATGACGGTGAAAGCGTAGAAGGGTTTAATATGGCAGACGTTGATGAACTGAAAAAGGAATATCCTGATGAAGGCATGAGCGGGATTGACCCGCGTTATGTAATAAACCGAATTTCATCCACAATCATTCGAAAAGAAGTACCTTCCATTAATGCGTTGGATGTTCTAAGATCTCTCAAAGACGGGCTGGATCAACATCCGTCAATAACTGCCGAGCTCAGGGAACGATATATGAATTATATCTCCTTAGCCCGGAAAGAATATGATAATATTGCCAAGAATGAGGTTCAAAAAGCGTTTGTCTACTCGTATGAAGAATCGGCAAAAACATTAATGGATAATTATCTGGACAATGTTGAGGCCTATTGCAATAAATCAAAGCTTCGTGACCAGTTAACTGGGGAAGAAATCAATCCGGATGAAAAACTAATGCGTTCGATTGAGGAACAAATTGGTATTTCTGAAAACGCAAAGAAAGCCTTCAGGGAAGAGGTATTAATCAGAATTTCTGCCTTTGCGAGAAAAGGAAAGCGCTTTGACTATAACTCCCATGACCGCCTGCGCGAGGCCATTCAGAAGAAGCTGTTTGCTGATTTAAAAGATGTAGTGAAGATTACCACTTCATCAAAAACCCCTGACGAACAGCAGTTGAAGAAAATCAATAATGTTGTTGCCCGCTTAATTGACGAACATGGCTACAACTCGACATCAGCAAATGAATTGCTGAGATATGTCGGAAGCTTATTAAATCGATAATGAAGAATTAAAATAGTGAGGACTGGCAGAACGTATCTGTCAGTCTTATTTTTTCTTAGTCACTAAATAGGTAAACCTGTCCATTTTTAATAGGCAAAAAACCAATTGTCGAAATTATTTGTAAATTATTCTGCGTTTCTGCATAGGATAAAGTAATCTATATTTTATCTAATTTTTTCACTCGGGTTATTGTATGTTAGTGATTCAAAAGTGTGCAGTTTTAATTTGAATAATTTGATAAGGAGGGGTTTACATTGTCAGTTAATAACCATCAATTTGTCATTTCAAGAGAAGATTGGTCCCTCCACCGTAAAGGCCACGATGACCAGCAGCGGCATCAGGAAAAAGTCCAGGAGGCAATTCGCAACAATCTTCCAGACTTAATTACAGAAGAGAGCATAATTATGTCAAATGGCCGAGATGTGGTAAAAATTCCAATACGATCATTGGACGAATATAAAATTCGTTATAATTATGAGAAAAACAAACACGTGGGCCAGGGGAACGGTGACAGTCAGGTCGGGGACGTAGTGGCACGTGACGGTTCAAGCGGGCAGAAAGGTCCTGGCAAAGGCCAAGGTGCAGGGGATCAAGCCGGTGAGGATTATTTTGAGGCAGAAGTGTCATTAATGGAGTTGGAGGAAGAATTATTTAAGCAATTAGAGCTTCCGAATCTTAAAAGAAAAGAAGAGCAAGAACATTTAGTTGAAAACATTGAATTCAACGATATCCGCAAAACAGGTTTAATGGGAAATATTGATAAGAAACGGACGATGATGTCTGCTTTTAAACGGAATGCCATGAATGGTAAACCTGCATTTCACCCGATTTACAAGGATGACTTGAAATTCAAAACTTGGAATGAAATTGTGAAACCAGATTCGAAAGCGGTAGTCATCGCGATGATGGATACAAGTGGTTCTATGGGTATTTGGGAAAAATACATGGCTCGCAGCTTTTTCTTTTGGATGACCCGTTTCTTGAGAACTAAGTATGAAACGGTCGAAATTGAATTTATTGCCCACCATACCGAGGCGAAGGTTGTTACTGAGGAAGACTTCTTCTCGAAAGGAGAAAGCGGTGGAACGATTTGTTCATCCGCATACCGCAAAGCCCTGGAGATCATTGATGCCAAATATAGCCCACGAAAGTTCAACATTTACCCATTCCACTTTTCAGATGGTGATAATCTCACATCAGATAATGCCCGCTGTGTGAAATTAGTAGAAGAATTAATGAAGGTTTCGAATATGTTCGGCTATGGCGAGGTCAATCAATACAACCGTCATTCGACTTTAATGTCTGCTTACAAGAACATCAAGGATGAACATTTCCGCTATTATATTCTCAAACAAAAAGCAGATGTATTTCATGCGATGAAGAGCTTCTTTCAAAAAGAAGAAACAAGTTTGTATGCGTAGGATTAAAGAAAAATCGGCAGGTGCCTGACACCCGTCGATTTTTTTGGGGAAACAATTGGTATAGACTACTATACACAGCTAATGTTAAGATTAAGCCATAACCCGAAAGGATGTAATGAGGATGACTTCGAATGATATTCCTATTTTACTTAAAGGAATTCAAGTTTATACAGAAGAAAATATGATTGAAAATGGATATGTGAAAATAAATGGTCAAAAAATAATCGAAATAGGTTTAATCGAACAGCTAACAAATGAAGATGAATGTGAAGTGATTGAACTCCCAGCCCGCTTTAAGGCCATTCCAGGCTTTATCGATGTTCATATTCATGGGGTTAATGGAGCCGATACAATGGATGCTACAAAGGAAGCGCTGGATACAATGACCGCAGCCCTCCCCAAAGAAGGAACAACTAGCTTTTTAGCGACAACCATGACGCAAGAAGGTAAACAAATTGAAAGGGCATTAATAAATGCCGGACAATATATCGAAGGGCAGCAATCCCCGGGGAAAGCAGAAATACTTGGTCTGCATCTAGAAGGGCCATTTGTGAACGCTAAAAGAGCAGGGGCACAGCCAATCCAGCATATCATTGACCCAGACCTTGCCTTATTTAAGGAGTGGCAGGAACTGACTAAGGGAAATATTAAACTTGTCACCATAGCACCCGAACGACCTGGTGGTTTAGAAATGATACGTTTTTTAAAGGAAGAGGGGATCATCGCTTCAATTGGTCACACCGATGCAACCTTTGAAGAGGTAAACGAAGCCATCGAAGCTGGTGCAAACCACGTAACCCATCTCTTTAATCAAATGAGGGGATTACACCACCGTGAACCAGGTGTTGTTGGGGCTGCATTCCTGCACGATGAATTAATTGCTGAAATCATTGTCGATGGGGTTCATGTCCATCCGGAAATCGTAAAGCTCGCATACAAACAAAAGACGAGCGAGGGATTAATCTTAATTACAGATTCCATGCGGGCAAAATGCTTGAAAAATGGCAAATATGATCTTGGGGGTCAAGAAGTTACCGTTAAAGATGGAAAGGCTGTTCTTGATGATGGAACACTTGCTGGAAGCATTTTAAAGCTTGGACATGCTGTCAAGAATACTTTGACCTATACGGGCTGTTCTCTTTTAGAGGCCATTCAAATGGCATCTGTGAACCCTGCCAAACAATTGAATATTTATGACCGGAAAGGCAGTATTACAGTAGGGAAAGATGCAGATATCATTATTATCGATGAAAATATGGAAGTCTATATGACCATATGCCGCGGATTAACTGCTTTTAGAAAGGAAGAAACTAATGAAAATGATTGAAGTAGAGAATTACGAGCAAATGAGTGAAAAAGCTGCTGAATATATAATCGACAGGGTAACAAATCTTCCAAGCATAAAACTTGGCCTAGCTACAGGCGGGACACCAATCGGAACTTATAAACATTTAATTGAAGATCATCAAAAGAACGGGACGTCTTATCGTAACGTAACAACCTTTAATTTAGACGAATACATTGGACTTTCAGGTGAAAATAAAAATAGTTATCGCTATTACATGAATGATTTGTTTTTCAATCATATTGATATTAACAAAGGGAAAACACATATCCCACAAGGGGATGTTAGTGATATCCAAAGGGAATGTCTTCGCTACGAAGAATTAATTACTGAAAATGGAGGGATTGATTTACAAATCCTTGGAATTGGCGGCAATGGTCATATCGGATTTAATGAACCGGGGACATCCTTTCATTCCATAACACATATTGTCGATTTAGCCCCATCTACAATCGAAGCAAACGCAAGATTCTTTACCCAATTGGAGGAAGTTCCTACGAAGGCAATAACGATGGGGATATCAACCATTATGAAAAGTAAAGAAATTCTACTCCTCGTTTCCGGGGAAAGTAAAAAAGAAGCACTGGATAAACTTATGAACGGTTCTGTCGATGAAAGTTTTCCTGCCTCAATTTTGAAAAATCATCCACGGGTTACAATAATTGCGGATAAAGCAGCAGTGGCTGATTAACAGGTTAGCCACTGAAGTATTGCTACTTTAAATTAGATAGTCCAACTCCCGTAACTTGCGGGTTAATGCAGAAAGGTGTAAAAGGAGAATGATTAATAAGAATTCCCCCATCCCGCTTTATTATCAACTGGAAGAAAACATTAAACAGTTAATTGAAAAAGGTGAGTTAAGACCTGGAGATTCATTGCCAGCAGAAAGAGAATATGCAGAGAAATACCAAATTAGCCGAATGACAGTAAGACAGGCCTTTACACAACTAGTCAATGAGGGATATTTACATCGTATCCAAGGAAAGGGAACTTTTGTCTCTGAACGGAAAATTGAACAAACGCTACAAGGTTTGACAAGTTTTACGGAGGATATGAAAGCCAGGGGTTTGGAGCCGGGGAGCGAACTGATTCACTTGAAAATTATTCCTGCTCCAAGTCAGATTTCCTTGCTGCTATCTATTCCCGAAGATGATCCAGTCTATGATATCAAACGAATTCGCTTAGCAGATGGGGTACCAATGGCATTAGAAACTAATTATATTTCAGCGAATCTCATTAAGGGTATTACCGAACAAATTGTGAACCAATCTTTATACGCGCATATTGAAAATCAATTAAACCTAAGCATTGACAGCGCCTCACAAATTATCGAGTCGTCAATTGCTAGTCTAGACGAAGCAAAATATTTAAAAATTACTAAAGGGGCACCAGTATTGCTAATCCAAAGAAATTCCTTTTTAAAGGATGGTACTCCTGTTGAATTTGTAAAATCAGTCTACCGTGCGGACCGTTACAAATTTATGATTCAGATGAAACGGTCGTAGTGATATTGGTCCTAAAAGACGTTTATTACCATTAATACTTTCTCCTGAAAAAATGAAAAATAAGAAGGCAAGAGATTTTTTTGCAAAAGGAGGAAGTTCGATTGATAAAAAAACCTGTTGGCGTCCTAATATCAGCGATTCTCACAGTGGGACTTGCTGCTTGTAATAACAACGATAAAAATAATCTTAATGAACATACTGACAATAGGGTAGGGATGAACACAAACCGAAACAATCCTATTGATGTTCGTTATAATAACGGAATTGACAATAATGGACCATTAACTGTGAATGATCGTTATCGAGGACGGGATGATTTTAATCTGTTTAATGTGAAAAATAATGACCGAAAAAACGATGATATGATTTCGGCTTATCAAACAACCATGAACAGTGATCAGTATCCTCACACAAGGGCTGTGTTAATAAAAGATGCGAAATATCAGTTTATTACCATGGATCCAAGACAAGGAAATGGGTTTCAGCCAGGCGTAGTTCAACAAGTCCCATCGTATTATCAGCAGCAAAGACCAACAGCCAAAACACCGGTACAACATAATGTGCCGCAGCAGACACAACCAGTACCAAAGGAAACACAGCCGACACCGGCAGTACCAAAGGAAACACAGCCGACACCGGCAGCACCAAAGCAAACACAGCCAGCACCGGCGGCGCCAAAGCAAACACCAACGCCGGCACCAAAGCAACCTGGACAGACACAAACTAACGCACCAGCGACTGGAACGGTTAGTCAATATGTCCAACAAGTCATCGATTTAACAAATACACAGCGAAGTAAAAATGGGCTTCCAGCGTTAAAAGCAGATACTCAGTTAAACGGCGTTGCCCAAAAGAAAGCAGTAGATATGCAGCAAAACCATTATTTTTCACATACTAGTCCAACATATGGCTCCCCGTTCGACATGATGAGGGATTTTGGCGTGACTTATAAATCAGCGGGCGAAAATATTGCCCAGGGTCAACGCTCGCCGCAAGAAGTGGTGACTGCTTGGATGAATAGTGAAGGACATCGCAAAAATATTCTCAGCGCAAATTATACTCATATAGGGGTAGGATTTGAAGAAGCGGGAAAACACTGGTCACAAATGTTTATTGGGAAATAAGAAAAGCGTAAGCGCTATGGTCAGCGGTGTCTCTCCGCTAGGGCGCTGAAGCAGACAATTCTCAAAGTTCAATGATATGGAACTTATAAAGAACCGACGGTTGAATAAAAAACACCGTCGGTTCTTAATTGTTCTTGCTGATAGTAATAGCAGGAAATTCAAAATAAAAAGCTGTACCTGTACCCATCCCACTTTTTACATTTACGGTACCATCCATGGCACGGACGATACTATAAACAACCATCATTCCGAGACCGGTACCATTTTTCCCTTTTGTTGAATAAAACGGCTCTCCAAGTCGTTCAAGTTGTTCTTGCGACATTCCGATTCCTGTGTCACTGACAATTATTGTAACAAAGTTCTGACTATACTCTGTTGAGATTGTTAAATAACCGCCATTTGGCATTGCTTCAATCGCATTTTTCATCACATTGACAAAGCATTGACGAAACGCTTGAGGGTCTCCGGTTATAAAACCAATGATTGAAAAATCCGTTACTATTTCGACCGAATTTTTATTAGCTAATGGCTGAAGAAGATTGATTATTTGCCTGAGTTCACTTTTTACATTAATCTCCTTGGACATCTCAATTGAGGGCTTGGCAAAGGTTAAATAATCTTGAATAACCCTTTCAGCCGAACGTAGTTCTTCTCTTACGATGGACAAGTACTCTTTCCTTTTTTGCCTTGAAAGATAATCATCTTCGAGCAGCTGGACAAATCCGCTTGCAGCTGTCAGTGGATTTCGAATCTCATGAGAAATGGCAGCTCCCATTTGTTCAACAGCTTTTAACTTTTCTGCTTTAATTAGCTGCTGCTTTATTTCTATATTTTCTTTAAAATATTCAATTGAATAGGAAATAATCCCGATTCCGCATGCAGGGATAACAAGGTAAGCAAACCAGGCATCCAGCCAATAGGAGTTGTTATTCTCTAATTCCATCCCGAAAACTGTAAGAGCTCCAATCACCATGCCCAAACAAACGGAAATAAAAACACGTCGGAGAGGGAGCTGCTTTAAAAACCAGGGGTATAACCGCCATGCGGCAATCGAAAATGGAACATAAAGAATGATTGATTGATAAAAGCCATCATTTATTCCATAGAAACTTCTGATGACAATAGTTGCCACCACAAGAATTGGACCGATACCGAGGTATAGGGCGCCAATGACTAATGGAATACTCCTTAAATCATACCTGGCATAAGAAATCGGATTATAGGAGAATTGTATACAGATCCATATCATAACGAAAAAAAATAATATAATAGAGGATTTAGACAAGGTGAATTTTTTATTTTTTTCGAGAAAGATAAAGCAAAAAAATAATAGTATGATTAATATGGAGAGATTTAAGAAAAGGTGTTTTGTAATTTCCATTAACATCACCATCCATTAAGGCCCGATAGGGAAATTTTACATGTATTTGCAACAAGATACAACAGAATTTGTGAAATAATAAGAAAAAAACGACACTCCGCACTGGTTTTCATAAAAAGGAGGGAATTGCCTATAAACAATCCCTCACATACTATATTTGTAGGCTGTGATGGTATTTCGGCCATTTGATTTAGATAAATAAAGGGCGGAATCAGCCATTTTGATTAACGCCTGCGGTGTTGCTGATGAAGTAGGAACGATGGTAGCAAGACCAATACTTAGTGTAACGATATCTGCAATTTCCGAGCTGCTGTGAGGAATTCTAAGTGACTGAATGGTCTCCTGAATGTGTTGTGCTACTTTCATTCCATCTTTTGTTTTAGTAGAAGGCAAGATCAGAGCAAATTCTTCCCCGCCATAACGACAAAAAGTATTATCTGAGTTATCGCTAATTTTACTTTTTATGGCTCCGGCAATGGACTGCAAGCAAAAGTCTCCAGTAAGATGACCGTAGGTATCATTGTATTTTTTAAAGTAATCAATATCGAACATGATTAAGGTAATTGGCGAATTGGATGAAATCGAGTTGATCCATTCATTCGCAAGCGTTTCGTCAAAATATCTTCTATTTGAGATACCTGTTAAACCATCCATATAGGATAGTCGATTTAGCAGCTCATTAGCCTCTTGTAACTTTTGTTCAGTTAATTTCCGTTCAGTAATATTCCTTGAAACGATAATGACCTTTTTGCTGCCGTCTTCTTCGAAGTGGACGCTCTTTAGCGTCGATTCAATCCAAACATAGTCACCCAAACTTGAACGATACCTGTAGGTTGATTCAGCAACACCCTCATGGAGTGCTTTTTCGAACATTTCATTCGTACGTTCGACATCTTCAGGATGGATAAAATTCTCCATCTTTTTCCCTAGTAATTCTGGATATTCAAAATGGATGATTTCTTTCACTGCCGGAGAAATATAAATATACTCTGCCTTTTCATTGTGCATCGTGATCATGTCACTAGAATATTCAGCAATTAACCGAAAACGTTCTTCCGTTTCTTTTAATTTATATTGTGCTTCATTTGATTCCACAACGAATACAAAAAAGTGATACGCTATAAAACCACCAATTAATGAAATAAGATAATGAATGGTTAAAAGAGTTTTAAGGGTATGTAAATCATCAATTTTTATAAAAAAGATGATTGATAGAATTAACAAAGCGCAAAGATTCATAACAAAGGCCTTTAATGTGCGAGAAAGCCGAAGCTGTGATATCGTCCCACAAACGAGTCCAATTAATAATGCCCCAATTGATGGGAGTATGGCCGCATGGCTAAAACCGAAAAGGATCATTCTTCCAATTGCGATAATAACAGATGCCATGATTGCCGGTATAAATCCGCCAAATGAGGCTGCAATAACGATAGCCAAGTGGCGTAAGTCAGCAATGCTTTCGGAATTTATCTGGATACTAAACAACATTAGAATATTACCAAGAACCCCGAAAAAAATCCCCCATAAAAGTTTAGATGATAAAGGTGAGGAAAAGCGTAAAGGCTTATCTTTAAATAACACTCCCATCATTGAGAAGGAAGCTATTAATAGTGTAGCATTCGAAATAAAATCTCTTA
Organism: Neobacillus sp. NPDC093127; assembly: GCF_044754175.1. Lineage (NCBI taxonomy): Bacteria > Bacillati > Bacillota > Bacilli > Caryophanales > Bacillaceae > Neobacillus > Neobacillus sp. NPDC093127. The sequence continues at coordinate 240,179 of NZ_JBIVOP010000006.1, read as the reverse complement.
ACATGTAAATTCTCCTGAAATCAAATTGAAGTACTTCTGGTATTGTGAGGATTAATTTCCTTAAATGAGTAAAGCATTCCAATTATACTATGAATTTGATATTTATGACAAAAAAATAATAATTCGACATAAAAAACGGCTGCCAGTAATTTGGCAGCCGAACATTTATCTCCATTTAATCTCCTGCAGCAATTCCTGCCTAAATAATTGAATCAAAAATTCATTATAAAAATCTTTTCTTACGATGACTTGATACTTGTTGTTAGGATGAATGTAATAATGGATATCGGTTAAGATTTTATTGTCCTCAAAAAACTCGCGAACTTTTATTAGTCTTTTCTTTAACTCACTATCAAATAATGTAATCAAGAATTCAATATCATCCCCGTTAGCTATTTCCTTCAGTTCGAGAAGGTTTTCGTCATATTTATAATCTATATTCATCGGTAACCTCCTAAATTAAATACCTTAAGTAGATATACACCGTACAAATGACGATGGAAAGGATCATTAAAGGAAAGGCGATTAATAGGAATTTACCAAATGTAATCGAATGACCTTCCTTTGCGGCAAGCCCTGCAACAATCACGTTAGCACTGGCCCCAATTAACGTACCGTTACCGCCCAAGCAGGCACCCAGTGATAAACTCCACCATAGCGGTTCTAAATTACTGACTCCAAGTTCCCCCATATCTTTAATCATTGGAATCATTGTAGCGACAAACGGTATATTATCAATAAATGCGGATGCAATCGCACTAACCCATAGTATTAAAATCGCTGTCGATTTTACATCTCCTCCGGTAAGGTGAACGGAATAATCTGCTAATTTTGAAATAACCCCAGTTTCAATCAATCCCGAGACAAGAACGAAAAGACCGATAAAGAAGAATATGGTTGTCCATTCAACCTTCAAAAATGCCTTATCCAAATATTTTTCACCGGTTAAGAGAAGTAACAGAAAAGCCCCGGTTAATGCCACGGTTGCCGACTCAATGTGAAGCAGTTGATGCAGAAAGAAGCCTAAGATAGTGACGGTAAGAGCAATTAAAGACTTCCTTAAAAGGGTTTTATCAGTAATTTCTTCTTTTTCATCCATATCCATAAGGTTTGCCTTTAATTCGTCAGATGTCCGAAGCTGTTTTCGGTAAATGAAAGCCAATATTGCGATATTAACAAATAGGATAAAGAATGAAATAGCCGTTAGGTTGTTGATGAACGCCATAAAGGTAAGCTCTTTTACCGCACTGCCGAGCATAATATTCGGCGGGTCACCGATAAGTGTAGAGGTTCCCCCAATATTTGAAGCAATAACCTCAGTTATTAAAAAAGGGATCGGATTCACTCGTAATTGTCTGGTGATGCTGAAGGTAACCGGAACCATTAAAAGAACTGTTGTGACATTATCTAAAAAGGCAGAACCAAGGGCGGTTATAATTCCTAAGACGACTAATATTTTTAATGGATCTCCTTTCACTTTTTTAGCTGCCCATATTGCTATGTATTTGAACAGACCTGTCTCGGCGGTAATAGCGACAATAATCATCATTCCAGTCAATAAGCCGAGTGTATTAAAATCAATATGATGCAGTGCCTTTTCTTGCCCGACGATGCCGAGCAGGACCATCATGATACCGCCTGCCATGGCAATGATGGTACGGTGTATTTTCTCGGTGACGATGAAGGCGTATGTGATAAGAAATACCCCAATTGCGATGATTGCCTGAGTTGACATTTACCGACCTCTTCTCCTAAGAATTTATATGGTGTCTTAAAAAAATACAAAAGGAGCCTGTTTTGACAGACTCCACCATAATTCACCATATATTAAATTATCTTTATTTTATTAAACTCTTCTTTAGATGTAAAGAAATAATTTTTCTGAAAATTAAGTCGATGTTATAACCCTATTTTTCTGATAAAATCCACTGTTTCTTCATGCTCTCGTTTTACTAATTTAAATAACCGTTTATCTCTCTTTACAAGGGGCAATCCGTTATCATCGGCAATTGGTCTTGTTTGGGAAGTACCTTCTAAGACTTTCCACTTACCTGCTCTATGTTCCATCCGAAGGTCAATAATCCCAAGCCGGTTCCCAAAGGCACCAGCCATCACAACGGGTTTACCATTGATTGCACCTGATTCCAAATTAGTATTAGGCAGGTTTTGAAAAATGGGTCCAGGGAAGGTGCTATGCGAATGTCCAGCAAGTATTGCGTCAATTTCGGGAATTTGTGTTAAATAATAAACAGCATTTTCGGTGTCGGGGCGATAGGCTTCATTACTAATACCAGTGTGGGCAAGGGCAATGATAATATCTGCCCCATCAGCCTTCATGATGGGCACAAATTCCTTCGCTGCATCTACAATTGGTTTGGCAAAGACTTTTCCTTCAAGATTGGCTCGGTCCCAGCTCATAATTTGTGTGGGCATGAAACCGATTACGCCAATTTTTAATTCTTGCTGACGCCCGGATAAGTCAACCACATTCCTTTTAAGAATGACATAGGGAGCAAAGTAAGGCTTATTCTTTTTTACGGAAAAGACATTGGCATTGACAGCAGGCATTTTCGCACCTTTTAAGGCTGTATTTAAGAATTTTAACCCATAGTTGAATTCGTGATTCCCGATGGCAATAGCATCATAGTTTAGATAGTTAAAGGCTCGATAAACCGGATGTACCTTTCCTTTTTGCATCCCCCTGATTCTAGCTAAATACTCTCCAAGTGGATTTCCCTTTAAATGGTCGCCGACATCAAATAATAACGTATTCATTGCTTCGCTTCTTGCCTGGTGGATAAGTGAGGCTGTTTTGACGAGACCAACTCGCTGATTTGTCTTTGTCTGATAATAATCATAATTAACTAAATCTGCATGTAAATCTGTCGTTTCAAGAATTCTTAATTCAACTATTCCTTGATTATTTTCGACTGCATGTAAAAGAGTAGGAAATGAATGCCAAAAAAGAATGATTGTAATGAGTGGAAAAGCAATTTTCTTTTTAAGCAATATGATAACCTCCATGATGAACTTTTTTAAAAGTAATGGTAGTATTTGCTTATTTATAAGAATTATAAGGGAAACCTTAATGAATCAGCCTGCTTTCTTGTGCTTTCCTTTTAAGACGGCCGCCATACTTTTCAATTGGACCTTTCAATATTAAACCGAATAATAATGAGATAATAGCGATAAATAGCAAGACTGTAAGGTCTCTTTTCACTACCTCCCAAAGTATTCCGCCAGTTGCTTCTCTCATTAGGCTAATCGCATAGGTAAATGGTAAATACGGATTGAGTTTTTGGAAAAAGGCTGGCATGACTTGGATGGGGAAGGTTCCGCCCGACCCTGATATTTGTAAAACAAGAAAAACAATTGACAATCCCTTACCAACGTTTCCGAAAATGGAAACGAGCGTGTAGGTAATTAAGATAAATAAAGCACTAATTAGGAACGCAAAAAGGATAAACCACAGTTTAGCAGCTACATATGTCTTCAGTAAAAAGATATCCCCAATTGAGACAATAGCTGCTTGCCCTAACCCAATCGTTAAAAAGGTTAGAAATCGCCCTAAATAAAGGTGATTCGGATGATAGTTTTCCGGCAAGTTATTTAGTCCAACTGGAACCATCGAAATAAGCAGCGTGGCGCCAACCCAAAGGGCTAAGGTAGTAAAAAACGGTGACATCGCTGAACCGTAATTTGGAATTGGAAAAAGCCGTTTTTCCTTTAACAGAACTGGATTGGCAAAAAAGTCACTTTCCTTTCGGACGTCGTTTCTTAGTAAATCAATGATTTCACGAATATCCTCTGATTTTTCAAATTCGCGAATTTTCTTGGCAAGAAAGGAGATTTTCTGTTTTACCGCGGGGAAATTCCTTTTTATCAGAGCGATGTCTCTTTCCCCAATGGCTATTCCGTTAGAAGCATCGGCAAGTATTCCCTTTACTTGCGGAAGCGTTTCTTCTGCATTCGTAAGAATATCGTTCGCTTTGGTCGGGATTCTTTTTGCTGTATCGCCTACTTGCTTAATTTTAGGGGCAATCTGTGAGTCGAATTGATTTAGTATTGACCCAAGGTTCGAGGAAGACTCCTTAGAAAGTTGATTGGTCATTTCTAATAATGTCATTGAAAGTGCTTCAAGGCCTTGGATTGTTTTAAGATTGTTTAACAGATTCTCTGAAGAATTCTTTTGTTGTGTTAACATTGCCAATTGCGGATCAAAGGCGGAGGAGTTTCCCATCCCATTAAGTTTTTCAAACAGGCTGATTAAGAGTGTATCCAGCTTAATGAGCGTATTTAGGCGGGTTATACCTTCGTTTATTGCACTTTTTTTATCCTCAGCATTTGCGGTATCCGATAATAACAGGTCAGTAATTTGCTGGAGGGTTCCAGCTGTTTGCTGCATATAAATTAGATTTAGTTTAACGGTCGGAGCTAGGTTTGCAAATGTTTCTTCATTGCGGTCAAGAAACGTGGTTATTTGTCCGGATACATCACGGGCCCGAACAATAATCTCTTCTACTTTTGTAATATTACTTTGTAGATCGGCGATTATTTTATGAGCCTGATCCGCATCTTCATCTGCGGTGTTGATGATATTTTCGGCTTCGGACAAGTGGTCATCCAGCCAAAAAATCATTGTTTTCAATTTTTCAATATCTGGCAGGTTTTTTTGGAGCTCTATTCCAAGCTGATTAAAAATGTCGAAAATTACCCCATTTGCTGTCTTAATAAAATTCTTGCTAATTTCATCTTTTATCCCGGTTGCCCCTTTAGCTGTTATTTTCGGGGCTATCGCATTTATTTTTTCGTTCACTGCATAAATGAGTTCAGGCTTTTCCGGGTTATCATTTATTACGGTAGCGATTTTTGCTGAGAAATCCTTTGGTATCGTAACGCTGGCAAAATAGTTACCGCGCTCGACCCCTTTTTGGGCTTCAGCGGTATCGACAAATTTCCAGCCAAGCGATTTATTATCTTTTAGAGATTTGATAATTTCCCTGCCAATATTAATATTTTTTCCTTTTAATACAGCGCCCGTGTCATCATTTGAAACAACAATTGGAATGCCTTTCGTATTACCGTAGGGATCCCAAGAGGCTTTAATATTGAACCAGGCGTAAAGGGACGGGAGGATCATCAACGCGGTGATGATGATTGCGGCACCCCAATTGGTAACAATACTCAACAGATCGTCTTGATAAATTTTTAAAACCTTTCTCATTTATGCTAACCACCTAAAATTCTTCATTTGATTTTATTATCTGTCTGATTTGGCAGTTGATTCGGGATAGGGAAATTTTTTGATAATGGACAGAAAGTTGTCAAAAACATATGAATAAAAAATGAATTAATACGTTTTTAAAAATATCCATAATGAAAATTCTTTATAATGAAGCTATATTAACGTGGAGGGGAAACAGTATGAATATTACAACCATCATTGAATTAGAGAATCAGGAAGTTGAGCAAATTGCAGGCGCTAAATTAGTGTTTGCCCAAGAACAAATTGAAGAGAATATCATTGAAACATGTGTGGAATGTTTTAAGTTGGAAGATTCAACAGAAACGGTTACAACCGAAGATGCAATGCAACGGGTATTTGATCGGTTACAGCAAAGGGGAGTTATTCCTCCAAACGTAGAGGATTTTTCATTTGAAATGCCATCTTGTGAACGTCTAAAAAGAAAGACAGATAGCGAAACAGAGCTGCCGCAAAAAGTAATTCTCTCATTTATGTCATAAGGGAAGTTCCTCGGAACTTCTTTTTGTGCATTTTCTGAATTGCAGTGTGACATTAGTCAAAGAGATTTATCGAAAAGTATTTTATAATGATTGATGGAAATCGGCGGATTTTTCCAATCTGAATTGATGGAAACGCTTTCAGTTATAGTGGGAGGAGGGATTAGGACAGTTGAATTCATTAAGTAAAATTACCATTCTATCCGGTCACTTTGGCAGCGGGAAAACAGAGATCGCCATTAATTTAGCATTGGCTGAGAGACAGAAACATGAAAAAACCGCCATTAATGATTTGGATATTATTAACCCTTATTATCGTTCAAGGGATGCAGCGAGCATCTTTCAGGAGCATGATGTTGAATTGCTAGCTCCCAAGAATCGGCTTGCAGCTGCCGATCTCCCAATAGTGTCCGGTGAAATTTATCGTGTACTGCACGATCCAAGATACCGGTTAATCGTTGATGCCGGCGGTGATAAAGACGGGGCAGCTGCTTTAGGACAATATTATCATGAATGGAAGGATTTAAGTCCGGAATTACTGTTTGTCCTAAATGGGAATCGCCCGTATGTCAGTACTGTAGCTGGGGCTCAATATACGGTTGAGCAGATTGAAAATGCCTCACGCTTAAAGGTAACCGGGATTATTAATAACTCAAATATTGGCACTGAAACAACGATGAAAGATATTCAAAATGGTTATCAGTTAAGCAGTTGTTTAGCAGAAGAGCTGGATATTCCTTTTCTATATACAACTATTTCAGCCCATTTAAAAAAGGAAGCCGAAGATTTTGCGAGAAATCATCAAGTTGTATTTATCGAACGGTACATGAAATTACCTTGGGAGAGTTAAAGGAGTTGAATCCACATGGAGAAAAAAGTCGTTTTTAATGAGGACAATTGCAAATCCTGCAGTCTTTGTGTTCAAGTATGCCCGACAAATGTTATTTTTCTAACAGACTATTTAAATGGTAAAGGCTACAGGCCGGCAGCGGTTGTCGATCAGGAAAACTGCATTAGCTGCGCAAAGTGTGCGCAAATATGTCCAGATGCGGTAATCGCTGTCTACCGGCCAGTTAAAATCTTGCAAACTGTGTGATTGATAGAATGGAGGTTTTTATATGGGGAAAGTGTTAATGAAAGGGAATGAAGTGATTGCAGAGGCAGCAGTGCATGCGGGATGCAAGTATTTCTTCGGATATCCAATTACGCCGCAGAGTGAGCTAGTTGCCTATATGGCAAGACGGCTCCCCGAGGTCGGCGGATTATTTTTGCAAGCAGAGAGTGAAATTGCCGCTATCAATATGGTCTATGGCGCAGCGAGCACGGGTGTCAGGGTGATGACATCCTCCTCAAGCCCAGGATTTAGCTTGAAACAAGAAGGAATCTCTTATTTAGTTGGCTCCGAACTTCCTGCAGTTATTTGTAATATCGTTCGCGGCGGTCCAGGATTAGGAAATATTCAACCGGCCCAATCGGATTATTTCCAAGTCACAAAAGGCGGGGGACATGGCGATTACAATCTGCCTGTATTAGCGCCCGCCAGCCTGCAGGAAATTGTTGAATTAACAAAGGAGGCTTTCGATATTGCTGACCGTTACCGGACACCGGTGATATTGATGGGCGATGGTATGCTGGGACAAATGATGGAACCAGTTGAGTTTGGCGAACGTACTGAAACAGAGAAGTTTAAGAAGGAATGGGCAACAACTGGCACGCGCGGCGATGGCGGACCGAAAATCATAACATCGCTTGAGCTTGATGCCGAGAGTCTTGAGAGAAGAAATTGTAATCTTCAACAGAAATTCGCGCGCATAAAGGAAAATGAGATCCGCTATGAAACCTATTCAATAGATGACGCCGAATATATCATGGTTGCCTTCGGAACGACTGCACGAATAACGATGAATGCGATTAACAAGGCAAGGCAAGAAGGGGTCAAGGTTGGCTTGATTAGACCGATTTCCCTATGGCCATTCCCAGAAAAGCCGTTCATTGAAACAAGGGACCAAGTAAAAGCCTATATATCCGTTGAAATGAGTGCCGGGCAAATGATTGAGGATGTTAGATTGGCAGTCAATGGCCATGCTCCCGTAGATTTCTATGGCCGAACCGGCGGAGTCGTCCCTACCCAAGAAGAAATATACGATAAGATTATGATGGTTGCTAGGGGTGTTCAAGTATGACTATGAAAACGGTTTTTAAAAAAACGAATGGACTGACGGATAAGCCAACACATTACTGCCCCGGCTGTACACATGGAGTAATCCACCGTCTTGTTGGTGAAGTATTAGAAGAAATGGATATTTTAGAAGATACTGTCGGTGTTGCCTCTGTCGGATGTTCGGTGTTATCGTATGAGTATTTTAACTGTGACATGACGCAGGCTGCTCACGGCCGGGCACCTGCTGTCGCAACAGGGGTGAAGCGGGTACTGCCAAATCGAATTGTCTTTACGTATCAAGGTGATGGCGATCTTGCCTCGATAGGAATTAGTGAAGTGATTCATGCTGCCGCAAGAGGCGAGAATATCACGGTAATTTTCGTTAATAATGCGATTTATGGAATGACTGGCGGGCAAATGGCACCGACCACATTAATTGGCCAAAAAACGGCGACAACCCCATTTGGCCGAGATATTAGCATCCAAGGGTCGCCGATTAAAGTGTGCGAAATGATGGCGACACTGGATGGGGCTGCCTATATTGAACGGGTTTCCACCCATGATGTCCCACATATTCAGAAGACAAAGAAGGCGATCAGGAAAGCATTTGAAACGCAGAAAAAGGGCTTAGGTTTTTCAATGGTTGAGGTATTATCGACCTGCCCGACAAACTGGGGACTTGATCCGGCTGAATCGCTTGAGTGGGTGAAAGATCAGATGGTTCCCGTCTATCCTCTTGGTGTTTATAAGAACAAAGAGGGAGTGAAATGAACATGCTTGAAGAGATTATCATTGCCGGATTTGGCGGGCAGGGAGTTATGTCGATGGGACAGCTCATTGCCTACGCGGGAATGCTTGAGGGAAAAGGTGTTTCTTGGCTGCCTTCATACGGGCCCGAACAACGGGGAGGAACAGCAAATTGTGCGGTTGTAGTAAGTGATGAACCAGTTGGATCACCGCTTGTAACCAGACCCTCAACGGCCATCGTTTTAAATAACCCTTCGTTTGACAAGTTCGAGCCGCGTGTCCGACATGAAGGGTTGTTGATCATTAATTCTTCCCTCGTGGTTAGAACTTCAGAGCGAAAGGATATTAAGGTCATTGAAATAACAGCAACGGATATGGCTAATGATTTAGGGAATTCCCGGGTAGCCAATATGATTTTATTAGGTGCCTTTTTGGAATTGAAAAAACTAGTTTCAACTGAATCCATTATTGAATCGTTAAAGAAAGTTCTTTCAACTGATAAGCATCATTTGATTGAGGTGAACAAACAAGCATTGAAAAAGGGTGCCTCACTTGTCAATATAGAAATATCCTAAATAAGAAAAGCCAGCCCGCAATAAAATCAGGCTGGTTTTTTTCGGGAGTTATGCTGTTTTTTATTCTCGTAGCCAAAGAACCACCAGTTCCAGTCACCAAGCAGCTTCATTAACGCTGGGACAAGGACCATCCTTACAATGGTAGCATCAATAAAAATCGCCGTCGCAATTCCGACACCTAATTGTTTAATCGGCATCACGCCCGTGAAGGCAAAGGCACCGGTAACCACAATCATGATGGCAGCTGCCGAGGTAATTATTTTACTCGTATAAGTTAAACCAGATATTGTTGCTGCGCTGTTATCACCTGTTTTTAAGTAAAACTCTTGAATTCTGGAGATAAGGAAGACCTCATAATCCATCGAAAGTCCGAACACAAGCGTAAAAACAAACACCGGTAAAATTAGACCAATAGTAACAGGAGTTATTCCGAAATGCCCTTCCTGGAAAACCCAGACAACAATCCCAAACGTACACCCTAAGCTTAGCACATTCATCAAAATCGCCTTTACCGGAATGAGCACCGAGCGAAAGGCTGCCATAAGAATAATGAGTGTTGAAATAACGATCAGCAATAATCCATAGGGAGCCTTCTTGACAATTTCCGTAAAGATTTCCTGTTCAAATTTAATCCGTCCGCCAAATGATGCCTTTATTCCTAACTCTTTATTAGACCATGTGTTTACCCAATCTCTTGCTTTTGTAGAATGATCTCCGGTTTTTAAATACACTTCCAAAAGCATTTTATTATCTCTGATAAAGTATTCTTTCACGGGAGCTAATTTTGCTTTATCCCCGTAAGTAAGCAGTTGTAAAAGTTGTACGTCATCCTTAGTTCCTGTTGCGGAAAAGGCAGAGTCAACTGTATCGACAAGTCGATCTTTTTCTAATTCATTGATGACCTTAGTTACTTTTTTAATATTGTTTTTTTCCCAGACGTCTCCACGGGTTTCAAGGACAATCGTTACCTTTTTCTCATCACGTTTATCTTTCGCGATAAAATGTTCTTTGTAGGCTTCTATTGCTAATCTAGACGGGTATTTCGCCGGAAGAGAATCTGTGCCCGGTATCGTTAAGGTCATTTGCTTAACCGGCAGGAGCCCAATCAGCAGAATAGCCAATGCCGCCGCTGCCATCAGAACGGGACGACGCATCACAAACTGAGCAAGCTTGTGCCAAATGCTTGTTTGCGCACTAGATATCCTGAGTACACTCAATTTATTGATGTTTTTTCCTATTATTGCAAGTAATGCAGGGAGAAAAGTTAACGCGCATAACGCAGAAATAAACACAACCGTCATGCCGCCAAGGGCAACATTTTGAAAAATATCAATTTGAATAAACCAAAGACCTGATAAGCCGATAAAAACACAAAGACCGGAAAAAATTATCGAGCGGCCGGCTGTTGCAATCGTTATTTCAATCGCTTCTTGAATCGATTTGCTTTGTAATTCTTCTTTATAGCGATTAATAAATAACAAGGCAAAATCAATGCTTAAGGCAAGGCCAATCATCGGTACAATATTTAAGATGAAGATGGATAAATCAGCGCCATAACTAAAAAAGTATACAGTTCCCATGGTGATGAGGATTGAAATGATCCCGATGACTAACGGCAGAGAGGCTGCGACAAGACTTCCAAATGCAAGGACGAGGACCACTAGGGCAATTGGCAGTCCAATCATTTCCGCCTTTGCTAAATCTTCTTGGCTTGCAGCATTTAGGTCTTGAACAATAATTGGTTCCCCTGTCATGGTGACCTTTAAGCCCTGTTTGTTTTTTAGCAAATCCTTTAATTCGGCAATTTCCTTCCCTAGGCTCTCTGCGTTTTTGTTAAAAGTAAGAATTCCATAGGCATATTGATCTTTGATCATTCCGTCTCGGTCGTAAGGTGAAATAATCTTTTCTGCCCCATCAAAATCCGTTAATTTTTCAAAGGTGCCATCAATAAAATTCTTGAAGTTCTTGTCACTGACAGCTTTATCCTTTTCGAAAACAAGGATAATCGATGATTTGGCCTGTCCGAAGTCTCTTTCAAGTATTTTCCTTGTTTCATTATAATCGCCTTTATATTCAAAGCCATTACCGCTTAAAACTGATGGTAATTTTAAAGCTAAAAATCCAAACAAAAAAATGGCTAAAATCCAAAACATCAATACCCATTTTCGATTTCGGTATATGTATCCCGCTAATTTCTGCACGATCTCGTCTCCTTTTTATAAGGGAATGATTTCCTGATTATAGTATACAGAAGAAAACCAATATTTCGGATGACTATTTCGTGTCATTACTAATATGACTAAGGGAACCCCCTCGCTCGTTCTGTCAATTTTCCCCCGAATACAAGATGAAAATTCACCATTTGGTTAAACTAATGGAATAGACAAAAATGTTCAATGTTGATTTTACAAATGTAAAGAAATTATGGACTCACTCGGATTTTTTGTTACAATAAGGTAAATATTTTAGATGTAAGGTGATGTTTGTGGATCGAGAAAAGTTAACTAAGGTGATTGAAGCAGCTAAATTATATTATTTATTAGATTATAACCAAAACGATATTGCTAAGCTTCTGGGGGTTTCACGGCCAACTGTTTCCCGATTATTACAGCAGGCGAAAAGCGAGGGCATTGTCCAGATTAGTATTATGGACCCTACAGAGGACGTTGCAAATTTAGCCATGCAGTTAGAAAAAAAGTTCAATTTGAAAAAAGCAGTTGTAGCCTCCATCCCGCAATACGAAAACCATATTATCAAGAATTACCTTGGGGAAAAGGCGGCCGTGTATCTTGATGAAATTGTTAAGGATGATGACATTATCGGTGTGACATGGGGAACGACACTATATCATATCGCTATCGAACTAAAGCAGAAATATGTGAAAAACGTCCATGTTGTTCAATTAAAAGGCGGTGTAAGTCATGCGGAAACGAACACGTACGCATCTGAAATATTGTACCTTTTCGGTAAAGCCTATAATACAACACCGCACAATCTTCCTTTGCCTGCGATTGTTGACCATGCTGTCGTGAAGCAGGCAATGGAGGCAGACCGCCATATTCGAAAGATATTAGAGCTGGGTGTCCAGGCAAATATCGCTTTGTTTACGATTGGTTCCATTAAAACGGACTCTTTATTGTTTCAATTAGGCTATTTTACAGAAAGTGACTTGGACTCTCTTTACGGAAAGGCGGTCGGCGATATTTGCTCGCGTTTCTTTGACCGACAAGGGGAAATATGTAACGAAAGCTTAAACGAACGGACGCTTGGCGTTAATTTAGAAAACCTCCGGCAGAAGGAGTACTCCATCTTAGTTGCGGGCGGACCGAATAAAATTGAAGGAATTTACGGCGCATTAAAGGGCGAGTATGCAAATGTGCTGATTACAGACCAATTTACAGCACAATTTTTACTTGATAAAAAGGACTAAAATTAAAAATTTTACATTTGTTCATAAATGTATTTACAAATGTTCAACTTATTTGTTATAGTTACTTTGTTGATAAATATCTTAGATACTTTTATATAAATACTTTATTAATTGGGGAGGATATTCACATGACACAAAATGTTGTTAACATGATTGATCATACATTATTAAAAGCTGATGCAACTCGAGGAGAGATTATCAAATTAGTCGAGGAAGCAAAAGAGTATTCCTTTGCATCTGTTTGTGTAAACCCTACTTGGGTAAAGACTGCAGCAGAAATGCTTGCTAATACTCCTGAGGTGAAAGTGTGTACGGTAATTGGTTTTCCTCTTGGGGCCGCAACTCCTGAAACAAAAGCATTTGAAACCAAAAATGCAATTGAAAATGGCGCAAACGAAATCGATATGGTAATTAACATTGCGGCACTTAAGGATAAAGAGAACGATTTGGTTGAAAGAGATATCCGAGCCGTAGTGGAAGCTGCAAAAGGAAAAGCTCTAGTAAAGGTAATCATTGAAACATGCCTTTTAACGAATGAAGAGAAAGTAAGAGCATGTGAGCTTTCGGTAAAAGCGGGGGCAGACTTTGTGAAGACTTCTACAGGCTTTTCAACAGGCGGTGCAACAGTTGAAGATATTCGCCTAATGCGCCAAACAGTCGGTCCTGAAATTGGTGTGAAGGCATCTGGTGGTGTCCGAAGCGGTGAAGACGCGCTTGCAATGGTGGAAGCTGGAGCAACGCGTATTGGTGCAAGTTCAGGTGTTTCAATAGCTAAAGGTGAGCTTTCTAATAGTAATTATTAATTTTATAAATGTGAGGTTAACTAGATGAAAGAAGTAATATTGGCATTAATTGCTGGATTAGTTGTTGGGATGTTGTTTAAGTTTTTAAAACTGCCATTGCCTGCACCTCCAGTATTTTCAGCAGTAGTAGGTGTTTTCGGCGTTTATTTTGGCGGCGTTCTCCTTGATTGGATTTTGAAGTTAGTTCAGCATTAAATTTCCGTGAAGAAAAGAGAAGCTAATCAACATTGATTAGGCTTCTCTTTTTTTTCGCTATTTCTTCAGAAGAATCGAAGTCTATATAAAAGCGCATATTATGTGTAGATAATACAAAAGGGATGATACCATGATTTATATCTATAATGATTATGGCGGGACACATACCACTTCATTAGCAGCGGCTTATCATTTGAAACAATTACCACAATCAGAACGGAAACTTAGTGCTGAAGAAATTTTAAATGTAAAATATTTTAATCAATTAACGAAAGAAGATTTTGGAAAGCTAATTTTACATGGGGTTGACGAGGATGGCCATTCGGTGTATACGATTGGACGGAAAAGGAATAAATATGTAGTTCCAGCATTAAAAGAAATGAGTTTATTATTACAGGAAAAATTTAAATTTGATGAAAAGATTGTCTTTTCCAATACATCGCCGACTGTTCCCTTTATAATGTCAATGGGGGGATTTTTTTCAAGAGGTTTGAAAATTGATTTTATCGGGGTACCGTTATTAGTCAAAGGAGCTAAACAATGCTGTGATAATGTTTATCGCTTAGTTCAAAATACGAAAGAAGTGGGGAGAACTACCTTCTCAGAAAATGTTATAGTATTGGAAAATAAAATGTATAAGTAAGAAGATAAGGTGCTGTGGATATGAATAAAACAATTGGATTTGTCGGAGCAGGAAAAATGGCGCAGGCTATGATAGAAGGAATTGTCAAATCAAACATTATACCTAAAGAGAATATCATCGTAAGTGCGATGACAGAAAAAACGCTCGGAAAAATAAAACACAACTATAATATTGTCACCACACGACATAACAAAGAGGTTGCCAGTGCTGCAGACATCCTTATTCTTGCAGTGAAACCCGACCTACATGAATTAATTATTGAAGAAATTAAAAGCGATATAAAACAAGAGGTAATTATTGTCACAATAGCGGCAGGGATATCCTTATTGGATATTGAGCGGGCATTTGGCACAAAGGTAAGAGTTGTTCGGACCATGCCAAACACGCCTTCTTTAGTCGGAGAAGGAATGACTGCCCTTTGCGCAAATGACTATCTAAGTGAAGAAGAGTTTGCGGAAGTGGAGCACCTGTTTACCGCCTTTGGGCAAACAGAGCGTCTCGAAGAAAAACTGATGGATGCTGTGCCATCCATCAGCGGGTCTTCCCCAGCCTATGTTTATCTATTAATTGAAGCAATGGCAGATGGGGGAGTGCGGCAGGGAATACCAAGGGAAAAGGCTTACCGGCTTGCAGCGCAGGCCGTATTAGGAGCTGCGAAAATGGTGCTTGAGACTGGAATACATCCTGGCGAACTTAAAGATCAAGTATGTACCCCGGGCGGTGCAACAATTGAAGCGGTGGCAGCCCTTGAAAGAAATCAATTTCGCGGAGCCGTCATGACCGCAATGGAGAGCTGTACAAAAAAAGTAACAACTTTACTTTAATTTATAGAGAAATGAAAAGAGGAAGTAACAAAAGGGTCTGCGTTTTTGTTACTTCCTCTTTCATATTAAAAAATTAAATTCAGAATAAAATAACAGATCGCTGCCAACAGTGCAGAAATAGGAAGGGTAATAACCCACGTGATCAGCATCCGCTGTGCAGTATCCCATTTAACACCTTTAATGCGGTGTGCCGAGCCCACCCCAAGTATACCAGAAGAAATAACATGGGTTGTACTTACTGGCATATGAATCAAGCTGGCGCCAAAAATAATTCCGGCCCCCGTTATATCAGCTGCCACTCCGTTAATTGGGCGTATTTTCATAATTTTTCCGCCAACCGTTTTAATAATCTTCCAGCCACCAATTGAGGTTCCGAGTCCCATCGCCAGAGCACAGGAGAATTGAACCCAGAAAGGTACACCTGCATCTTTGGGAAGATACTCATTAGCGATTAGGGCCAAGGTAATAATCCCCATTGATTTCTGGGCATCGTTTGTTCCGTGTGAATAGGATTGTAAGGCTGCTGTTGCGATTTGAATAAAGCGAAAATTACGATTCGTTTTCGTTAAATTGAAATTTTTAAAAACAACTTTAAAAATACTGTAAATAATATAACCAACGACAAATGCTAAAATAGGAGAAAGAATAAGAGCTTCAAGAATTTTTATAAACCCTTGGTAGTTAAGTACATTTAATCCTTTTGCTGCAATAGCCGCTCCAGCTATCGAACCGATTAGAGCATGGGAGGAACTACTTGGAATTCCGAAATACCAGGTGATTAAGTTCCAAGCAACAGCCGCAAGTAATGCGGCAAGAATAACAATCGACCCTGTATTGGTACCGCTGCTAGAAAGCGAGAACGGATCGACGATATCCTTTGAGATCGTTTTTGCAACACCAGTAAATGTCATAGCCCCAATAAAATTCATGATTGATGCTAACAAAATTGCGTGGCGTGGTTTTAATGCTTTTGTTGAAACTGAAGTAGCGATTGCATTGGCTGTATCATGGAAACCATTAATAAAGTCAAATGCAAGGGCACAAATTACAACTAATATTGTAAGTATTAATATAAGGCTCATTTTTTTGCTCCTTAGGCATTTTTCATGATAATGGTTTCAAGGGTATTTGCGACTGATTGGCAGTAGTCAGCAATATCTTCAAGAGTTTCGTAAATTTCCTTATATTGAATAATACGAATTGGATCTTTTTCAATTAAAAATAAATGTTTAATCGATTGTCGTAGGACATTATCGCATTTTGATTCGTAATCTTTAATTTTAATCGCATGTTCACGTATTTTCAGTAATTTTTTGTTTGATAGTAATTCAACGGCCTTGTCAATTTCATGAACACTGCCATTGATTGCCTCGACAAACTTCAACATAAATTCGTCTGCTTGGGTAATCGAGTACATTTCGAAAAGGGCTGCACAAGCTTCTAAACCATCAAGAACATCGTCCATGCTCATCGCTAAATGTAGGATGTCTTCACGCTCAATCGGAGTAATGAAGGTATCATTTAATTCCTTTATTACTTCATGAACATAGCTGTCACCCTTTGTCTCAAGCTCTTTCATTTTCTCAGAAAAAATTTTTAAATCACTGATATTTTTTAATTTGTATTCTGTAAAGAAATTTGCACTTTCTTTTAAGTTAGTGGAAATATTACTAAGCAATACCGAGAATTTGTCATTCTTTTTGAATGCCATTTGTGGAACCTCCATTTGTATATAAAATATGTATGACCTAAAATATTTTATCTGAAGAATGTCGAAAAAAGATATATCTTAATAAAAAATTTACATAAACTTAACATTAGAGTTCTCAGAATACTTGTATTGCTTGCAATACTTTTGTTTACTTTTCGCCCTGAATCATTAATTTATGTATTTAGCTTAATCTTAATAAGGTGAGATGATTCAAAAAAACGATTAGAAAATTATGAGTATAAAAGAGAAAATAGGGTATTTTAAAGGTATAGGCAGCAAGAAAAAACCTTTCCACTACTGCCTAAGGTTTTTGGTATATTAATGAATAAGTGAATGATGAATACTAAAAAGGAGTGTTCTAATATGAGCTTCATTTGGGCATTAATTGTCGGTGGAATTATTGGATGGTTAGCAGGGCTTATCGTCGGACGAAATATTCCGGGTGGCATTATTGGTAATATCATTGCAGGTTTTGTTGGTGCATGGCTCGGGACAGCCGTTTTAGGAAACTGGGGGCCGCACTTGGCTGACTTTGCAATTATTCCGGCAATCATCGGTGCCGCAGTACTGGTTCTCCTGTTAAGCTTCATAATGCGTGCATTTAGAAAAGCGGATTAAATATAAAATAGGAACTGGATTCAGAAAAGCGGATTAAATATAAAATAGGAACTGGATTCAGAAAAGCCTCCCCTTGGAGGCTTTTTCTATATTGTATATACATCAATCGTGTTAAAAATCTCTGGTAAATCTGTAAATGGTGCAAAGCATTCAATTTTCTCATTGGTAAATGGATGTATAAACTCAAGTTTTGCAGCATGAAGCGCCTGTCTTTTCACAAGTGGCTGCCCGCCATATAAAGTATCGCCAACTAATGGATGTCCAAGATGGCTCAAATGCACTCTAATTTGGTGTGTTCTCCCCGTCTCAAGCCAGCATTTTACATAGGAGCGTTGTTTGTTTTGATCTTCTTTAATCAGTTGAAAGTGGGTAACCGCCTGAGATCCAGACGCTGAAACCCTTCTCCTCGTTCCATGATGACGATCACTGCCAATTGGGGCATTGATAGTTCCTTTTCGTCGCTTTAATAGACCTTGTACCGCTGCAATATAGGTCCTTTTTATTTCCCGTTTTTCGAGCATTTTGTCTAAAATGGCACCAGCTAATGGATGTTTGGCGAACAGAATTGCCCCTGAAGTATCCCGGTCTAATCGATGGATTTGGCGAATATTTCTTAATTCTCCGCTTGCTTGCAAATAAAATGCAGCAGCATTAACAAGAGTGTCAGTCTCTGTTTTTGGGTCATTTGGATGAGTGTTCATAAATGGTGGTTTATTAATTACTAACACATGGTCGTCCTCATACAGGATGTCAATTTCAAAGAAATTTGGAATGACTTGAAGTGTTTCTTCCTCGAATAGTTGGATTTTCAACTTTGAACTGGCAGCCAGCGGCGAATTCCAATTAGCACGAACCCCATCTACTAGAACCTTTTCCTCCATCCTGAATGTATGAGTTAATTTTTTGGGAGCTTCCCAAACATGACGAAATAGCTCGTCAACTGTTTTGCCTTCCCATTCTTTAGGGACGACAATTTCAAACCACTCGCCCTTTCGTTTCGTTGTAAGCATTCATCACACATCCCCTAGTTTCTATTAATTACCACCGTGTATCCACAGTTAGTTATGTTATTCTTATCTATATAATACGACAGAAAATAGGGATGGCAAAGGTGGGTTACAAGTGAAAATAGTTTTTGCCTCGACACCAAGTCAAGCAGAAGAAATTAATGGATTGGTGAGGTATATTTATTCCAATATTTTTCCGAACTTCTTTAGTGATGAGGAAATCCGTCAGTTTGAAGATTTAAAGATTTTGCATCCTTTTGAAGATTTTAACACATTGAAAGATGCTTTTCAGGTGATGACGAGTATGCAAACGTTAATATCCATTCTCGAATCTTCTCCCCTGGCTGACCAATATGAAGCTGTATTTAATAAAAATGTGGCAACATTAAAGGAATTCGGCTTGTTTTTTCCATTTGAATTTGAACAATTTATAGAAGCAAAGTGTATGAAAAATCCGATGCTCAGCATTTACACAAGGGCTGACAATGAGTTGATAATATAGAATAACTTTCGCCTGTGTTTTTTACAGGCTTTTTTTTATTTCTTCTCTTAAACAGGGTGATTTTGAGGTATGATAGAATGTGAGCTGTTTCACTTGCCTGCAAAAATTGTCGGTTTATTTCTAGTGGATTTTAAAGGAGTTACGAACTAAAACTTAGAACAATATACAGGATATACAAATAGGAGGGGACCCCTTTGGATTGGAAAGTTGTTGCAAATAGTTGGAATGAATTTGTTGGATTGGATTCGGAATTAAAAAGTCAATTAGAAGAGATGAAAACGGATGAAAAGCAGTTAGAAGAGGCTTTTTATAAGAATCTTGAATTCGGTACGGGCGGTATGCGTGGTGAAATCGGCGTGGGTACAAACAGAATGAATATTTATACTGTCCGCAAGGCTTCCGCCGGCCTGGCAGCTTACATAGAAGAAAGTGGAATCGAAGCAAAGCGACGCGGTGTTGTCATCGCCTATGATTCACGTCATAAATCACCGGAATTTGCGTTGGAGGCGGCTAAGACACTAGCAACAAAAGGGATTCAAACCTATGTGTTTGACGAATTAAGGCCTACACCGGAATTATCCTTTGCCTTAAGATACTTACATGCGTTTTCAGGAATTGTTATTACGGCTAGTCATAATCCGCCGGAATATAATGGCTATAAGGTTTATGGTTCCGATGGCGGGCAGCTGACGCCTAATGCAGCAGATATTGTGATTTCTAAGGTAAATGAAATCGAGAATGAATTAGTCATTGAGGTAGACAGTGAAGAAAAGTTAAGAGGCTTAGGTTTAATTAAAACAATTGGTTCAGACATTGATCAAGTCTATATTGAAAAATTAAAGACCATCTCTCTGAATCCGAATCTTGCTAGAGAAACGGATATTAATATTGTCTTTACCCCATTACATGGAACGGCAAATAAACTTGTTCGTGCTGGTCTTGCCGAATTAGGCTATAACAATGTCACGGTCGTCAAAGAACAAGAACTTCCAGACCCGGAATTTTCAACAGTAAAAAGTCCAAACCCAGAAGAACATGCTGCCTTTGAATTAGCTATTCGCGACGGCAAAAAAGTCGGAGCCGACCTGTTAATTGCGACGGATCCTGATGCAGACCGCCTGGGTATTGCGGTCCTTAACCATGAGGGAGAATATGTGGTCCTAACAGGGAATCAAACTGGTGCGTTATTACTCGATTATCTTCTGTCCGAGAAACAGCAAAAAGGCACATTGCCAGCAAATGCAGTTGTGTTAAAGACAATCGTTACCTCCGAGATAGGAAGAATAATTGCGTCGGCCTATCAATTAGAAACGGTTGATGTATTAACAGGCTTTAAATTTATTGCAGAAAAAATTAAGGAATATGAAGCTAATGGTGACCATACTTTCCTGTTTGGTTATGAAGAGTCTTACGGCTACTTAATCGGCGACTTTGCCCGCGATAAGGATGCGATACAGGCTTCACTTTTAGCAACAGAAGTTTGTGCTTATTATAAAAAACAAGGCATGTCTCTTTATGAAGGGCTGATGCAAGTTTTTAATAAATATGGTTATTATCAGGAAGGCCTCCGTTCTTTAACCTTAAAAGGGATAGAAGGAGCAGAAATGATTCAACTTCTGTTAGCTTCCTTCCGAGCGGAGCCTTTCACCAGCCTGGGATCTTTCAAAACCGATGTAACAGAAGATTATTTAACAGGCATTCGGGTTACCAAGGATAAAGAGGAAAAAATTGATTTACCAAAATCGAATGTCTTAAAATATATTTTTGAAGACGGTTCATGGGTATGTCTAAGACCATCAGGAACAGAACCAAAAGTGAAATTTTACTTTGGGGTAAACAGTAACAGCTTGGAAGAGAGTAAAACCAAACTGAACTCAATAGAAAAAGCGTTTATGGAGTTTGTGGAACAAAAAATTGAAATCGTTCAAGAAAATAAGTAACAGCGTATTATACGCCGATTGGTGTGGCGAATAATGGTTCATTAAAACGGCTTCCAACAAGGGAAGCCGTTTTTTTTTGGTGGAATTCTTTGGCCCGGTTGTAAAAAATTTTCTCCACAAATTCAGTATCCACTTGTTTTTTCAGGAAAGACTATACATCGGTACTCCATTTCCATCAGGTTCAACGGTTTCGTTAGCATGGTCGATGTAACGAAGAAGATTATAAAGTTTCGTTTCAATCACAGTGTAGTCATGTTCAAAATTGTAAGCATGCAGGAATTGTTCGATTCTTTTCGATAAAAATTGGTCTTTTGTCCGTACCATTAAAATCAGTAAATTATCCCATTCGGATCGGTGCGTATAGTATAACGCCCGGTCGTAATCCATTTTATTCATTTGTTTTCTCTCCTCCTTATTAGGAGTTGAGATTATTGTATGATATTCTGCAGATAACTTTCACAGAAAATGTTGGACACTCAATGTTAGCGCTGTTTTCAACATTTACCTGTATAATTTAAGTGAAAAACGGAGGTATTATGGCGAAATTTTTATGTATTTTTCTGATAGTCTTCCTCCCGTTTGAAACAGTTTCACAAGCAAAAATTGTTAAAGCAAATAAACCATATTCATTTGAACTGATGGAACGCGACGTGAAAAAAATTCAAAAGAAATATAAAAGAACAGTGGAAGTAAAGTCAATTGGAACAACCCACTTTGGCAGCACCATCTGGGCGATAAAGCTTGGAAAAGGGGAGAAAAATATCATCATTATTGGTACCCATCACGGACGCGAATGGCTGACAAGTGCGCTTTTGATGAAAATGCTTGAATCATATGCTGATGCCTATCAAGCCAATGGTAAATTGGGGTTCAAAAACAGCGATATTTTAGATGATGTCTCAATTTGGTTTGTACCAATGCTAAATCCGGATGGTGTCGCAATACAACAAAATAATCTGCAAATTTTCCCAGACGAATATCATAAGTGTTTACTGCGCATGAATGGCGGAGTGAACAATTTTGAAGGATGGAAAGCTAATGGGGTGGGAATTGATTTAAATCGGCAATATCCGGCTGGCTGGGACGCTCTTGACCCGGAGCCAGCAGCCCCCTCCAGTAAATTTTATAAAGGGAAGAAACCTCTTGAAGCATTGGAGGTCATTGCCTTAACAAAATTTATCAAAGAAATAAACCCTTCGATTGCAGTGGCTTATCATACGGCGGGCAGGGAGATTTTCTGGAACTATAAAAACGGTAAATACCTAAAACGTGATCAGGGAATTGCTAAGAAAGTTTCAAAATTGACACACTATAAATTGGGAAGGCCAGCAAAAGAAGCCGTGGGAGGCGGATTTACTGATTGGTTTATCACTAGTTATCACCGTCCGGCAATGACGATTGAAATTAGCTATCTGGTTGGTGAAACGAATCCCCCCTTATCAGTATTTAAAACGGAGTGGAAACGTAATCGCTATGTAGGTCTATTACTTGCAGCAGAGGCGAAGAAGATTCCCTGATAATGCTTACAACATGGCTTAAGGAAAAATAGTCATAGTTTACATCATTCCCCTTCTTACTTCATACATTGTGATAAGAAGAAAAGGGGGAGTGGCTAATGAATGTGGAAGGACGAAAATCACTTGAATATGCCATTAATGAAATCACTGAAATAGCAACCGGCTTTGGTTTAGACTTTTATCCAATGCGTTATGAAATCTGTCCCGCTGAAATCATTTATACGTTCGGGGCCTATGGGATGCCGACCCGTTTTTCACATTGGAGCTTTGGGAAGCAATTCCACAAAATGAAACTCCACTATGATTTAGGGCTTAGCAAAATTTATGAGCTAGTTATTAACTCGAATCCTTGTTATGCCTTCTTATTAGATTCGAATTCGCTGATTCAAAATAAACTCATTGTGGCCCACGTATTAGCTCATTGTGATTTCTTCAAAAATAACGTCCGCTTTCAAAATACGAAACGGGATATGGTCGAAAGCATGGCGGCTACTGCTGAGCGAATCCATCATTATGAAATTCAATACGGTAAAAAGGAAGTAGAAACCTTCCTTGATGCTGTATTAGCGATTGATGAGCATATCGATCCTTCTCTAATGAGGCCTAAATTATCTTGGTCGATTGGCGATGATGAGGAGGAAGAAAATCAAGATTACCAAGCTGCAACACCATATGATGACCTTTGGAAGCTAGATGAAAAAGAAAAACAGGAGACTAATCAACCGCGGAAGAAGAAATTTCCACCACGGCCTGAAAAGGACTTATTGTTATTTATTGAAACCTACAGCAGGGAACTAGATGATTGGCAGAGAGACATTTTGACGATGATGCGGGAGGAAATGCTCTACTTTTGGCCCCAGCTTGAAACGAAAATCATGAACGAAGGCTGGGCTTCGTATTGGCATCAACGGATATTAAGGGAATTGGATTTAACGAGCGGAGAGGCAATTGAATTCGCCAAATTAAACGCTGGAGTTGTCCAGCCGTCAAAAACAGGAATCAACCCTTATTATCTTGGCATCAAAATCTTTGAGGATATTGAAGAACGGTATGATAATCCAACCGAAGAAATGAAGCGTCGAGGTGTTGAGCCCGGCTCAGGCAGGGAAAAAATGTTCGAGGTTCGCGAGGTTGAATCAGATATTTCTTTTTTAAGGAACTATTTAAATAAGGACCTCGTTATGCGCGAAGATATGTACCTCTTCCAAAAACAAGGCCGGGAATATAAAATCGTCGACAAAAAATGGGAGCAAATCCGCGACCAGCTTGTGAACATGCGGGTAAACGGCGGATTTCCATACATCACCGTCAATGATGGCGACTACATGAAAAACGGCGAACTTTACCTAAAGCACTGGTATGAAGGCGTGGAACTGGATGTGAAATATCTTGAAAAAGTGCTGCCATATATCCATCAGCTTTGGGGCAGACCAGTCCATATCGAAACGATGATAGAAGAAAGAAGAATGCTGTTTACCTATGACAGCAAAAGCGTCAATCGGAAATATTTATAACAAAAAGAGGATGTCCCTACAGGGTGGGCCCCCTGCTGTGACATCCTCTATTCTAATTTAGATGGCAGCCAATTCTTTTTCTAGTGCTTTTTCTACTGGTACGTAATCATACCCTAGATCTTTCGCTACCGCTTCGTAGGTGATTTCTCCACCCGCTACGTTAACGCCAAGTAATAAAGCAGCGTTTTCAGTGATGGCTTTGAAAACCCCTTTATTTGCGATTTGCAATGCGTACGGAACTGTAACATTTGTAAGTGCAATGGTTGATGTTCTTGGCACGGCACCTGGCATATTGGCTACAGAATAGTGGACAACCCCGTGTTTGACAAAGGTAGGGTTATCATGAGTGGTAATGTGATCGCATGTTTCAACAATTCCGCCTTGGTCGATAGCTACATCGACAATAACAGATCCTGGTTTCATTGTCTTAACCATTGCTTCCTTTACAAGCTTCGGGGCTTTAGCACCAGGGATCAATACAGCACCGATTAGCAGATCAGCTTCTGCCGCCGCTTCTGCGATGTTCATTGGATTAGACATCAATGTTTTGATTTGATTTCCGAAAATATCATCAAGCTGACGCAGTCGGTCAGCGCTAAGGTCAATAATGGTAACATCGGCACCTAAACCGATAGCCATTTTAGCGGCGTTTGTACCAACAATCCCACCGCCGATAATCGTTACTTTACCACGGTTAACCCCTGGAACACCTGCAAGCAATATTCCTTGGCCGCCATTATTTTTTTGCAAGAATTGGGCACCGATTTGGGCAGCCATCCTGCCAGCTACTTCACTCATTGGAGTTAAAAGTGGTAGAGTTTTGTTTACGGCCACTGTTTCATACGCAACAGCGATAACACCTTTTTCTTTTAAAGCTTGTGCAAGTGCAGGCTCAGCAGCAAGGTGTAAGTATGTAAATAGAATTAAGCCCGGACGGAAATATTGATACTCACTTGAAAGCGGCTCTTTTACTTTCATAATCATATCTGCTTTCGCCCAAACAGTTGCAGCGCTATCAATAATCTCTGCACCGGCATTTACATAATCATCGTCGGTGAAACCGCTTCCAATCCCGGCGTCTTTTTCAACTATTACTTTGTGACCGGCTGTCAAGAATGAAACGACACCAGCAGGCGTAAGGGCCACGCGATTTTCATTATTTTTAATTTCTTTAGGTATTCCAATAAACATGCTCATTCCTCCCCAAACTTTAAAATAATTTTGCTATGGCTAAAGTATATCACATTCTTATAGCATTTAATGAAGGATTTTCGTATTTTTCATTCTTGGTTAAAGAAAGCTCAGCCAAAAAGCTTAGATTTCTCTTTATTCCATATACTAAAACGGTATAAGTCAAGGAGGGCTGAATAGATGAAGAAAATTACCACAATAATATTTGCTGTTGCCTTATCACTTTCACTAGCCGTTATTAGTGCCTGCGCACAAACGGTGACAAGTCCAACCGCAAGTTTGGCAGAACAAAACACGATGTCCGTTCTCTGGTATCAAACATCAGGGGAAGCTAAAGCTTTATATTATCAGGGCTACAATTTAGGAAAAATGAGACTAGATGAAATCTTAAGTAAACGGGATAAGAATAAAGGGCCAAAACCAGCAATTGTTCTTGATTTGGACGAAACGGTGATCGATAATAGCCCGCTTTTTGCCGGGAAAATAGTATCAAGGGAGAAGTATCCGTTAAATTGGAGTAAATGGGAGGACAGGGCAGCAGCAAAACCACTGCCGGGTGCATTAGAATTTCTAAACTATGCCGATTCAAAGGGTGTTGCTATTTTCTACATTACCAACCGAAAAGAAGCAAAAAAAGCAATCACCATTAAAAATTTGCAGGCTATCGGTGTACCACAGGCCGCTTCCGATCATGTGTTTTTAAAACAAAAAGGGGAAAGAGGGAAAGAAAACAGGCGGCTGCAAGTAGCTAAAACCCATGAAATAGTGCTATTGTTTGGCGATAATTTAGGGGATTTTAGTGGATTTGACGAGTTATCGGCTGCTGGAAGGATAGAAGCTGTAAATAAACACAAAGAAGAATTCGGTAGAAAACTAATTGTGTTTCCTAACCCAATGTATGGGGATTGGGAAGGGGCAATCTACAATCACGACTCGAGTATATCTATAAATGAAAGATTGAAGCTTAGAAAAGAAAGCTTACAGCCATTTCAACCATAAGGAAAACCATACTGCCGCCAAACATTTGGCAGGCAGTATTTTTTGTAAAAGAATATTTCTTCCTCAATACCATATTTTTCGTTGGACGGAATAAAAGAATCCGAGTATAGTAGTTAACATCAGTTTTGGGCTTAGGAGGACTACTATGTTTGGTATCTCATTACCGCAGTCATTTTTACAGATGAATACCATTTTTATCTCTATCCTTATTGAAGCATTACCATTTGTGACACTCGGGGTGTTAATCTCGGGAATCATTCAAATATTTGTGACCGAAGAAATGATTGCGAAGATTATGCCGAAAAATAAAGTACTTGCAGTAATTTTTGCGAGTTTCTTAGGAATATTATTTCCATCCTGTGAATGTGGGATTGTCCCGATTGTCAGCCGGCTTGTTGCAAAAGGAGTGCCGATTTCTGCAGGGATTGCCTTTATGCTAACAGCGCCAATCATCAATCCGGTGGTTTTATTTGCTACTTATATTGCCTTCGGCAGCGATTGGAAAATGCCAATCTTCCGCTCCATTGGGGCGCTTGTTGTGGCCTTTGCTGTAGGAATTTTGATTGCCTATCGCTATAAGGGAAATCCGTTTAAAGAATCACATCATAACCACCATCATGATGAAAAGACAACTGTCATGCGAAAAATTTGGCAGACACTTGAACATGCCGTTGAGGAGTTTTTCTCAATGGGGAAATATTTAGTGATTGGTTCACTAATTGCAGCTGCTGTCCAAACTTACGTAAAAACGACAACTCTTGTCGCTATCGGTCAGGGCCCTGTATCATCTTCCTTAGTTATGATGACTTTATCCTTTATTCTTTCTCTTTGTTCCGAAGCGGACGCTTTTATTGCTTCCTCCTTTAGAACTACGTTTTCAACCGGTTCATTATTAGCGTTTTTAGTATTTGGCCCAATGGTCGATATTAAGAATTTAATGATGATGCTGGCAACATTTAAAAAACGACTCGTATTTATGATTGTTTCTGCGGTGTTTGCCGTTGTCTTTGTTTACTCGTTGTTGTTTTAGGAGGGGTTAGCTTGATAAGGAGTTTAATTTTAATTGGCTTTACCTACTTAATCTTTCAATTGCACCTTAGTGGAGATATTTCAAAATATATTAATATGAAGTATTCCTACCTGTCAGCGACAGCCGGTTATGCGTTATTAGTCTTAACGATTGTCCAAATTTTGTTGATAAACAAGGATCATTCAAAAGATGCCGGCTGTGAACATGATCATTGCGGACACAATCATTCTAAAGAAGACAAGTGGTACAAAAAGCTTCTAGTTTATCCAATTTTTGCCTTTCCGATTATCTCTGGGTTATTTTTCCCGATTGCTACACTTGATTCAAATATTGTCAAGGCAAAAGGTTTCCATTTTCCCATTTATGATGAGGGCAAAGGGGATCCGTTTATGCAACAGCAATTCCTGCGTCCTGATACAAGTGTTTACTATGGAAAAGATGAATACGACGCCCGTATGAAAACCGAAAAGAAAAAATATATTGATCAAAAAACGATTATCTTAAACGATAAAAATTATTTAAATGGGATGGAAACGATATATAATTTTCCAGGGGATTTCTTAGGAAAAGATATCGAGTTTAAGGGCTTTGTTTTTAACGATGCTGAGACGATAGATAAAAATCAGCTCTTCGTATTCCGTTTTGGCATCATTCATTGTATTGCTGATTCCGGTGTCTTCGGAATGCTTGTAGACATGCCGGATGGAACGAAGCTGGGGAACGACGAGTGGATTACCGTAAAAGGGAAAATATCGACGATTTATTATCAACCCTTCAAAACAAACATACCGATATTAAAAGTAGAAAAGTGGACAAAAACAGCTGCTCCTAAGGATCAGTATGTGTATAAAGGTTATTAAAAAAGACGCCATGGATGGCGTCTTTTTTTGAATACTAACAAATATTTCCTGTGGATTACTGTTTAACATTTTTAATAATGTTGATTGCAAAAAGAATAATCCCTAAAACCATTAATGTACCGCCTGTAGCAACTGCAGGCTCTGCTTTTTCTGTCCCAGATACTAAGAATGCAAGTCCGATCATCATAATTGGCAGCGAAATATTATGCAGCCAGAAGTGAACCTTGGCTAATGTCGTTTTTGCTGCACTTGGAAACGCTACATAGATAAGACCAGCCATTCCCATTGACATCCATCCTAATAAATTAATATGAACGTGGACAGGAGTGAAGGTGAATTTTTGCGTCATTGACATATACATCCCAATGCAAACCCCGATGACAAAATAGACAACAGAGATTTTAATGAATTTGATCCCCATCTTCCATCCTCCTTTTTCATATAAAAATAATGACTACAGTAGTAAATATGTAGGATTATTTTGAAAAAGAACTTTGAATTACCGGGACAAGAATAGATTTTTGGGCTGGAAAGTAAAAAATGCACCTTAATTTTAGATTAAGGTGCTCTAAAAGCCTTTAGTTAAAATAAGGCCTTTATTCCTACTAATACAAGGCCAATTAAGAATCCACAAACGGCGCCGTTTACCCGAATCCATTGCAAGTCTTTTCCTACATTTGTTTCAATCATATGGATGAGAGTTTTAGTATCAAGCTTATCTAAATTTTCTCGGACAAGTCTGCCGATTTTTGAATGATTCCGATCAACAAAGCTGGATATTTGTTTTTTTATCCATGTTTCCAGTTGCATCATCTTATCTGAATTTTCTTTAAGCTCGTTTAGACTTTTCGTAATTAAGGGAAGTATATATTCATCGTAAAAGCTGGGCTCTTCCACAAAATCATGAGCCTTTTGCTGGAACTCAGTTAAAAGCTCGATTATTTTTTCTTCGGGTTTCCATTTTTCAATGATTTGCAGTTTAAACCGATTAAGCTCTTCATAAATTTTTTCATTACTTTTCATAGTTTGCAGCTTGGTATCAATGTGGATTAATAAGGTTTTTCTATTTTGATTCAAGGGATCACGATAATTATCAACACCTTTTAGAATCAAGCTTTGGATAATATTCCCTAATTTTTCCTCGTTAACAAGATTGCTAAAGGATCTTAACGCAAACTGCATGATACCGTCCGCCTTAATATTTTCAATCATTTCAACTGCCATCCCGCCAAGCTGATTCTTTGTACTTTCCTTTTTGGCCCAATCATCAATTTCTTTAAGGATGAAATCAAGTGTTTTTTCATCGTATTTCCGAATCGTAATTTGATCGACGAGTAATGGAAAGTAGTAATTAATATCTATATTCTCAACAAAGGCTTTTAGCTCTTTTTCGATTGTCGGAGCTATCATCTTGATCTCAATCTTTTTGATAAAATGCTGAATAAGAGTGATGATGTTTTTCTTTACCGGCTGAGCGTGTATTTCTTTATTTACTATGGTAAATAATTTTTCGCTGAACTGAAACGCAGCTATTTTTTCACGGATGCTCTCCTTTGTCAGCCAGTCCTGCTCTAACATCGAAATGATTTTTGCAATAATCTTTTCTCTGTTTTTTGGCAAAATGGCAGTGTGCGGGATTGGCAGGCCCATTGGGTGTCGGAATAAGGCCGTAACTGCAAACCAGTCGGCAAGTCCCCCAACAAGCCCTGCTTCAAATCCGCCTTGGAGGATGGTTCTCCACACTGATAGCGGTAATGGAATAGTAGCTAAAAATCCAGCTGCCATCACAATAAGAGAAATAGCCGCTAAATGCTGCGATTTACTTTTCTGTTTTAACATCTTTGTAACCCCTCGTTTTGGATAAATAATGTTGTCAATTGATATTATCTCAATATTACTGAAAAAAAAGCAAAAAAACCATCTTTTAAAATATAAAAAAACTCCTCTCAGCTTTGAGAGGAAGTCTTTTTCTGTGGTTTTATATGGGTAATTAATCCATCCAAATCGGTAATATAAAATTGTATTTCCGGTGCTGATTTAAGAAAATGATCCTGTAATAGCTGATAATAATTCACCCTGCGAAGCGGGTCAAATTGTAGCATTGGATATTCCTTACGCTCCTTGACATATTGGTCAACAGCCTTTTGAACGATATCCATTTCAATTGGAATTTGTTTTTCACTTTCTTCAAACAAATCATATGTTTCCTTTGACATATAGAATTTTTTAGAAGGAAGTCCGCCAAGCAATGGTGCAAGCTGCTGATAGTCGATACTATGATCGTCCTGAACAAGAATGGTCCGGTAAACGCCCTTTGGCAGATTATCGGAAAACGTCCTGACGGCTTTCCGAATATCCTCAATGGTTACATCGATAACCGGGTACTTTCTGATATCAACCTGCTCTAATTTAGCAGGTTGTTCCTTACTATTCTTTTTTTGAACAGAGGATTTAAAATACCGTTGCACCATCGAATATACTGTCACGCCGCCAATTCCAATCCCGGAAAAAGTACCAATCAGTGTTAAAGTGGGATAAATATCATACCGGGCATCTAGTAGTGCCCCCACCTTGTAACCAGCATAAACACATAGTGCAATGGTAATTCCGAATACCATATTTAAAGAAAGGGCTTTCATTAGGAAGGTTGTGAATTCATTCCAATGTGTATCGTTATGAGTCTTTTCATTCTTAAAAAATTTCCTAACCTCTTTTTTCATTTCTTCAGAGACATTATTTTCTTTTAAAAAAACCTCGAGATACTCTTGTTCGGATTTGTTCTCATTTTTTAATAGACACGCTGTCTTTTCAATCGATCCTATTGTGTAATGGACATAAATCCATTTTTCTTCAAAACCTAATTCAAGATTTTCAGTAACCCTGCCCAAGTATTTTGTAAACTTGTGCTTCATAAATTAAGCCCCCTTAAATTGGTCTTTTTGAGAAAAGGACCTAGAACGTGAAAGGAATGCTTCTTCTTTTGCTTCTTTAAGGATTTGTTTAGCTTTGTCTTTAGCCTCTTGAAGAATCAGTTTTGCCTCACTTTCACTATGCTTCCTAATTTCTCTCGAATCTGCCCGCGCTTGTTTAAGGATGATTTCACTTGTTTCAAGATTCTTTTCAGCATCGAGTTTATATTTTTCCGTTAATTGGAGCTGATTTTCAATATGCTGTTTTCTATTATCAAGTATATTTACCAACTTTTTAAAAACCAACTTCTTTAAAATAAAAACAAGAACCGTAAAAATAATAGCCTGATAAATCATCGTACCAAATGAAATTGGGATACCAAATAATGTAATATCACCCAAAACAATTCAACTCCATTCATTTCTATATTATGTTATACGGTGGGCAATGTAAACCATTGTAAGTGTTACAAAGATATAAGCCTGAATTGCACCAATGAACAGACAAAATGCCTGCCAGATCAACATAGGCACTGAAGCAAGGAGAGCGGTTCCAAAACCATGGCTTACAGCACTTGCCAAAAGGGCAAGCATTACTTCCCCTGCATAAATATTTCCAAACAGCCGAAGTCCCAATGTCAATGTTGTGGCAAGCTGCTCTATTGCATTGATAGGAAATAGGATTTTAAATGGTTTGAAAAAACTCAGAACAAAATGCTTGAAACCGTGCAGGCGAATATCTATGAAATGTGTATAGACGATAATCATGATGGCGAGCGTCATGGTTACATGTGCATCTGCAGTAGGCGATTTCCACCAAGCAACTGAATCCTCCTCAGCGGTAATAATCGAGAAGGGGATGCCCATAAGGTTTGCAATGAATAAATACATTAATAGAGAGACACCTGTTGACAAAATAAATAAATTGTTTGAAGCAACCATAGAATTGTTCATGATATCCTTCACAAATTCCACAATCCACTCCATAAAGTTTTGCCGCTTTTTTGGTGCACTTGTTGTCGGGTTTCTTGTAAATAGGTAGGCGATGAGGAAAACGATGATAGCAGCAATGGTCGATGTAATGATGACAGATAAATCAAACGTTAAATTAAACCAAACTACTTGAGGTCTTGAATGCACTATGATGTCCACCCCCTTTCTGTTTAAGGTATGGAACCAATAATTGGAGGATGAGATGAGAGATTAATTGGTCTTATTTTCATTATATACAAAAACTTTCATTATTGTAAGATAGTTCACGATTTATTGCTAATTTTCTGAATAATAATGTTAACATAGTTAGAACTATTGATAGCATTGTTTTGATAGTACCAACTATTATGTCAATAATAGCAATTTTATAAATATTTTTATTATATTATCCTATTAAAATTATTAGCAAAGATTCGAAAAAATTTTTTACTTTGAAACCTTTTATTACTTTTAACGTCTTATTAAATGTTGTAAAATAAACAAGGCATTAATTAAAGAAATAGGGGGAAACAAAAATGAAAAAGTTTTTACTATTTTTATCCGCTTTAACGATGGCAATTGGCTTGACTGCCTGCTCAAGTAATGATGATGCGAAAACGGATAAGAAAGATACACCAAAAGAAACAGCAAAAGAAACAGAAGCACCTAAAGTTGATGTTAAGAAAGAATTAGTTAAGTTCTATATGGAACTTGGAAATAAAATTAACGCAAAAGATGCTGATTTAAACGCTTATGAAAAGAAAGCATCGAAGGAAGATGCAAAGCCTGAGGATTTACCAACTGCTGAAGAAAAGGCAGCAGCCAGTGAATCGGCCGCTGCAGTCGCATCGGAACTTAATGCTGTTCAAATTCCAGCTGATTTAAAGGACCAGCAGGCAGATCTGGAAGCAGCTGTTAAAGAATATGCTGCTTCATATCAAACTAAAGCAGATGAGTTGAAAAAAGACACACCTAATTTCGAAGCAGCGGATACAACCTTTGCACAAGCTGAAGAAAAACTGGGAAAAGTTTTTGAAAGAGCAAAATTATTACCACCAAGCTTAGGTAAGCAAGTAAACTAATGATCATAAAAACAAGCCAGATGAATTCCATCTGGCTTGTTTTTTCATCGTATTTTAATGGATTTTAATGCCTGCCTCTTCTTTGTAAGTAACTTGTAGTTCATCCAAGAGGTCGTCGACAGATAAGTAAGTTTCCGTATCTTCAAAAAACCAAACATCGTTATCTTCAACAAAGAAGGTAATTCCATTTATCTCTTTTGTAATTTCTGCGTTTGCAGGGTACTCTGCCGAAAAAGCGAGGCTGTAGCCTTTATGTTTCTCACCAAAACCAGCATATTGAGGAAACATTCGAATGCTGTACGGTTTCTTAATTTCGAATTCTTTTGAAAACCATAAACCTGCCTTTTCATCGATAGATATAAATATATTTTACACCAACCTTTTCCTAGTTGATAATGATTCATAAGGATAGAAATGGATTTAGTAGTACACGATTTCCTTATAGTAAAAGCTTAATTCTTTTTTAGAATTTTGCCTGTGATAAAATTCACGGACTTCAACCATACAGTAGGGTTTATAAAAATGTTCATTTTTTTGTTTCGAATCGGTCACATCTTGCAAAACGACAATAAACAGAAAATCCATTGTTGCTGTTTTTGTAACATGTTTACAGTGTAAACCGTGATAAAATAAAAGAAATAAGAAAAGGGAGTTTTTGACTATGGAAAAGGAATTTGAAAAATTAACCGAAAATGTCATGGATATAAAAAGCTTAATCAATACATTTAATGCAACATTGGAGAATATTGAGAGGAGACTTTCAAGATTAGAAAAGATGGACAGCATCGAACATAGGGTAGAGGTAAACCAAATCGACCTATCTGATATTAAAGAATCCCTTCAGCGGATTGAAGATAAACAGAGCGGCGATATTCAGCATATCAACCGCCGACTTGATTCCCATTTAGTTAAAATAGCAAAAGCTGAAGAAGATCTAATCATTCTCAAATCAAAATAATATTAGGCAGAAAGCAAAAAAGATCAGATTAGTCACAATCTGATCTTTTTTGCTGAGAAAAATTGTAACCACTTACAATTTTGTAAATAGTGCTTTGATGCCTAGGTAAAGCAAGACAAAAGAGAAGACTAAAATTGCGAGAGCTCCGACAACGTGAAAAAATGATGTCATGCCAGCTAGAAATGAAATGACAGGCATATGAATAAGGGCAAACCCAGCTAAGATACAAACGAAAAATAAATTTGCTAAACGATCCATTTCTCATCCCTCCTTGCAAGCAGGATATGCGTTTAAAGGGCTTGTTGATTGGACGAATCTCCAAAAAAAGGAGCTTTTAAGCAAAAAAATAGACCGTTATCGATTAACACGGTCTTTAAAAATACTTATGATAGAACTTCTGATTTTGACAGGGCGATTTGCTGGATATCAGTTTCTCCGTTTGCAGTATTTTTGGTCACTTCAATATATTTTATATGGTGCTCTTCCATATCGAGGATTTTAAAGGAATACGTTTCATGATGAATGATGTCACCTTCTTTAGCTTCATAATTCTCAGTGAGAATCCAGCCGCCAATGGTATCAACGTCTTCGTCATTAATTTCAACTCCCAATAAATCATTGACCTCGCTTACTAAAACCTTCGAGTCAATAATATAATGGTGTTCTTTCATTTTACGAACCTCTGGAACTTCGTCCATATCAAATTCGTCACGTATCTCGCCAACAATTTCTTCAAGGATATCTTCTACGGTAACAAGCCCTGATGTACCACCATATTCATCCATTAATATGGCCATATGCATTCTTTCCTTTTGCATTTTTACAAGCAAATCATGGATGGGGATGGTTTCTATTACTCTAATAATCGGACGGGTATAGCTTTCCAAGTTTCTTGTTGAAAGGTTTTCCTTTCCAATTAAGTCAGTCATAATTTCCTTTATATTGATAAGCCCGATAATATGGTCCTTATCACCATCAATGATGGGATACCTTGTGAACTTTTCTTCACGTAAAACCTGAAGAAAGGTTTCTAATGA
This sequence comes from Neobacillus sp. NPDC093127, assembly GCF_044754175.1. Taxonomy (NCBI): domain Bacteria; kingdom Bacillati; phylum Bacillota; class Bacilli; order Caryophanales; family Bacillaceae; genus Neobacillus; species Neobacillus sp. NPDC093127. The sequence continues at coordinate 205,212 of NZ_JBIVOP010000006.1, read as the reverse complement.
ATCATCCTTGGATAATGAAACAATTTCCGTTCTTGGAACCATGATTTCTTTAGCAATACGGTTATCAAATTCAAAAATTTTATTTACATACTTAAACTCCGATTGGTTAATTTCACCACTTTTATAGCTTTCAGACAGGATAATGCGAAGCTCTTCCTCCGTATGTGCAATTTCATTTTCAGACACTGGCTTTAAACCAAAAATGCCGGAAACTACCCGCGCTGATCCATTCAGAACCCAAATAAATGGGTACATGAGCTTATAAAAAAAGATAAGCGGGCGAGACACAATCATGGTAATCCATTCTGCCTTTTGAATGGCTAGTGTTTTAGGTGCAAGCTCTCCGACCACGACGTGTAAAAACGTGATGGCAGCAAACGCAATTCCAACTGATAATAGGTGTGTTGCACTCTCAGGTATGTTGATTTTCACAAAAAGTGGTGCAAGCAAACCTTTAATTGTCTTTTCCCCAATCCACCCAAGGCCAAGAGCCGTTATCGTAATACCTAACTGACAGGCAGACAGGTATTCATCTAAATTTGAAATGACCTTTTTGACAGAAACAGCCTTCGAATTTCCTTCCTCAATTAACTGATCAATTCTTGAACTTCTAATTTTAACAATCGCAAATTCTGAAGCAACAAAAAATGCAGTTAAAGCTATTAAAATGGCTATTAAAACCAAGTTAAATATGTCCAAATAAGTTTCCTTATCCCGTTGTTACACGAGAAAGGAGTCACCTCCCAGTATTATACAAAACTTATTTTCTTCTAATCTTGTCTTTTGGAAAGTATACCTCCTCAACAATATATAAATTAACAATAATTATAAAGAATTTAACCTATACAGTCAAACGTCCTCGTTAAAGTAAGAGTTGATAACAACATTTTATGGAGAATTTTTGTAAATATGAACTGAAAAGTTGAAATATTACAAAAAATATTCAACAAAAAACGTCTCCTATATAGGAGACTTAGGTGACTTGAATACCTCGATATATAAAATATGATGTCCTTCAATTTCCTCAATTTTAAAAACGAATCCCTCTTTTTCGATGGACTCTCCTTTATGTACATCAAATTTTTGCGTTAAGAACCAGCCGCCAATCGTATCGACATCATCCTCTTCAAGAGTTGTCCCTAACAGGTCGTTTACTTCACTTATTAAGACCTTCCCATCCAAGACAAAGTGATCATCACCTATTTTTTGAATTAATGGACGCTCATCCAAGTCGAATTCATCACGAATTTCACCAACAATTTCTTCGAGAATATCTTCGACAGTCACGATTCCTGCCGTACCGCCATATTCATCCGATAAAACAGCCATGTGAGAACGGCTTTTTTGCAGCTTTACCAATAGTTGTTGAATAGGAATGGTCTCAATCACATGAATCACAGGCTTTAAATAATACAGAAGGGGTTCGTCGCCATTACACTTTTGCAGAATACAATCGGTTAAAATTTCCTTAATATTAACAATTCCTAAAATCGTATCCTTGTCACCGTCAATAACGGGATACCGTGTATACCCTTCTTCCTTCACCGTTTCGATGATTTCCTCAAGTTCAGCCTTCTTTGGCAGTGTAATGACCTCTGTTCGCGGAACCATAATTTCCTTCGCTATTCGATCGTCAAATTCAAAAATCTTATTCATATAGCTGTATTCTGAATGATTGATTTCTCCGCTTTCATAGCTTTGTGAGAGGATCATCCGCAGTTCTTCCTCTGAAAGTACAATATCTTGTTCAGAAACCGGTTTAATGCCGAACAAACCTGTGATAAAACGGGCCGACCGATTAAGCACCCAAATAAACGGATACATGAGCTTATAAAAGAAAATCATTGGAGGCGCGAATAGCAGGATTATTTCTTCAGCCTTTTGAATCGCAAACGTTTTCGGGGCTAATTCACCAATAACGACATTGAAAAAGGTGATGATCGCAAAGGCTAATATAAACGAGAAAACCTGATTTATTGATATCGGTAACTGAATCCAGTCCAAAAGTGGGTTTAAAAGCTCACGGACCGTGGACTCTCCACGCCATCCTAATAATAACGAAGTAATCGTAATACCTACCTGTGTGGCGGATAAGTATCCATCCATATTGGAAATGACTTTTTTTGCTGACTCGGCTTTTTTGTTTCCCTCGGACAGTAATTGGTCAATTCTCGTTGTCCGTATTCGTACAATCGCAAATTCCGATGCTACAAAAAAAGCAGTTAACGCAATTAGGAGCGCTATTATGACAATATTCATCCAAATCATCGGTTCCCTTACCCTAGTAAGGTATGCCACCTCACTTACAAAATAACTCTTTGTCTCATTATTACCTTACAATTCAATTTCTAATTGCGGGTTGGATAAATTTATTACTTCGATAAAATTGTCATATGAAAAATGCTGCCAATTGGCAGCATCAAGAAATTACTTATCTTTGATGGGGCGGCACTCCTTTCCATTCACGAGCCAGCATGCTGTAAACAATAAGATTGTGAAAGCGGCCGTTTAATTGTTCTCCATCTCTTAGGATTCCTTCCTTAACGAAACCAAGTCTATTCGGAATCGCCTGGCTTTTCTTGTTTTTTACCCCGCAGCGAATTTCGATACGGTTTATTCCTAATTGAAAAAAAGCGTAGTTTATCAAAGCATGAACAGCACGGGTGATTATACCGTGTCCTTCCGCTTTTTTAGCAAGGTAATAGCCAATACTTGCCGTGCTGTTATACCAATCCATTTGATGTAATCCAATCGACCCGACAAGTTCCCCTTTGTAAATAATTCCAACATTAAGGGCCGTATTCTCAGCAAATTGAGAAAGCCAAACCGGTATGATGGATTCGAAATGATAAGGGGCAGTCATACTGTCAACCCACGGCATCCACTCCCGTAAATGTTCGCGGTTTTCTTCAACAAGTTGATACAGTTTTAATGCGTGATGCCGTTCAAATAATTGAAGCTCAATTTCATGGTCAACTTTTAAGGTAAACATAGGCAAAGCTCCCGAAAAAAATTTTAGTACATCATATGCCAAAAAGGCTTTTTCGGAAGGTGAATATGGAAGAAAATAAAAAAAACCCCGCTCCGGATAAGCAGGGCATGTTTAGCTTAGTTTATTCATATATTTTGGAGTCTGCGGCAAGAGGGAGAGTAAGTGAAAAAGTGGTTTTCTCTGGTTTGGAATCACAAGACATCTCTCCTTTATGTTTTTCAATAATTTCTTTACATACAAACAAGCCAAGCCCTGTGCCAAGTTTTTTGGTCGTAAAAAATGGCTCAAAAATGGTTTCCTGCAATTCTGCCGGAATCATCGGTCCATTATTAGAAATATCGATTGTGATGTGCTGATTATCTTTTAAAAAGCTAACAATATTTATTGTTGGGTGCTCATGCTCATGATGATTAAAGACATCAATGGCATTAAAAATGATATTTATAAAGACCTGTCTAATTTCGTCAGCATAACCATTTAGTGTAATATCTTCACATAAATCCTTATTTATTTTAACTTTACCATCAAGAATACTTGGATAGAGAAAGTTTAGTACTTCATCAATAAGCTTATTCATATTGAAATCAGATTTTTCTTTGCCGATTAATTCTTTTTTCGATAAAAGCAGGAACTGGGAGATACGAAAATTTAGCTGATCCAGCTCGCTCGAAATAATTTCTAAATACTTCATATTTGGATAATCTGCTTTTAGTAATTGAATAAATCCCTGAACAGATGTAAGCGGGTTCCTAAATTCATGAATGAAACTTGATGTCATTTGTCCAAGGAGTGTTAACCGATCCTGATGGGTTGAATCAATGAACATAGTTTTTTCTTCAATGATTTTGTTTTTGGCCTCTGTATAAAAAGAAACGGCAAAATAAAGAAATTTATCGAAGCAGAAATTAATTTTATTCATTGATTCCTGCAGTTCCGGCCAAGGAATACCCGTTTTACTTAAATAGCTGTATAAAACCGTTCTGCCTAAATTGACATTATAAACAAAATCACCAATGTTAATATTAGCCATTACTCTTTCATGTGAAATTTTTTTTGCAAGATTTTCAAGCATCGTTAAGATTTCCTGTTCATTCATCTGATGCATTGTTAATACTACGTTAAGAAGGGCTTTAGCATTTTCCTGAATTTCACCTAAATAAGGGTCCCCTTTAGAAATAACAGTTGAATTACCCCATTCTATTAATAAATTCTCTTTATTTTTAGCAAAAAAGGCAATTAAATCGGTTTGTTCATCTATAAACATATTAACCCCCTCTGTCCAAACATGATTACAAAGATAATTCGCTTATTATTAGTAAAATCCTTTATTAATTGAAATAAAAAAAATTTCCCAATATTAGTTAGATAAATCTGATTTGATAAATAAAATCATAGGTTTTCAACATGGGTGGAATATTTTCCTTGTAAAGGCGCTAAATCAATAGTATATTCGATAGGGAATCAATTGAATATTTCCACAGGGGGGGCTGCTTTAGGCGGCTGAGAGTGAACGTTGAGAGTTCTGACCCTATGAACCTGTTAGTTAACACTAGCGTAGGGATGTGGTTTGCCGGATCGTAAAGCAATGCAGACAATTCCTTATGTCTCATTGCTTTTTTTTTCGTTTAAATTTAGGGGCACCATCTTGTTTAAGGAAGATATCAAACGAATCCAAAACGTTTAATAGGGGGAAACAGGAGTGAACAAAAAGAGAAGTAACACACTATTTATCGCCGAGGTGGCTGTTTTTTCAGCACTTGCCTTTTTATTGGATTTTGCCGCCGAGCTGCTTTCATTAAAAATTTGGCCGCAGGGCGGGTCTATTTCGATTGCTATGGTGCCGATTTTTCTCATGGCCTATCGCTGGGGAATACGTGGCGGATTATTAACGGGATTCTTACTTGGGCTTCTCCAAGTAGTCCTTGGATTCGGGAAAATTTATTTCATTGTTCAGGGGATTCTCGACTATTTTATTGCCTTTACAGTTGTGGGGTTAGCCGGTTTAGTGGCCGGAAAAATTAAGAAATCCTATGATGAAGGAAATAAGGGGAAGTGGATGACCTATGTAGTAATAGGGGCATTTGTAGGAAGTTTATTGCGTTATCTTTGTCATGTTATTGCCGGTGCTGTCTTTTTCGGGGAATATGCTCCAAAAGGACAACCGGTTATGATTTACTCTCTAGGTTATAATGGAACATATATGCTCCCAAGCTTTGTGATTAGTGCCATTATCGTGATTCTCGTCATCGGTGCAGTACCAAAGAGAGTAATCCTTGGAAAAAATTAAATATAAATAAAAAAAAAGGAAGAGAAATATTCTCGCTTCCTTTTTTTTTTGAAAACTTTTCGAACAATTGTCAAATTTACTATGCTTATTACCCTAAAAAAGTGTTAAAATACATTTAGAAAGATAATCATTCTCAATTAACATAGATAAGGGTGATATACATGTTTGGATCGTTAAAAGCAGGAGATAAGGGAAAGATTATTGACATTTCTCATGTTGGTCACCTGGTACAAAGACGTTTACTAGATTTAGGGATAACAGAAGGCTCAGAAGTGTGCGTGAAATGTGTCATGCCATTTGGCGGCCCGATTATGATTGAATCCTGCGGACAATGTGTCGGCATCCGCCGCCGGGAAGCAGTACAGATTGAAGTGGAGAGAATATAATGGAAATCGCGCTTATCGGAAACCCCAATACTGGGAAAACTTCCTTGTTTAATAATCTAACAGGTTCCTATGAGTATGTCGGTAACTGGAGCGGTGTAACCGTTGAAAAGAAAGTTGGCGTTTTCAAAAATAATATTGGCCATTTAATCGATTTACCAGGTGTATACACTCTTAATCCGTTATCAAAAGATGAAGGGGTGGTTACTTCCTTTTTCTTGAATGAATCTGTTGACCGCCTGTTAAATATATTGGATGCTTCACAATTAGAACGAAATTTACATTTAACCCTGCAATTACTTGAATTTGAAAAGCCAGCTCTTATTGGTCTAAATATGATCGATGTGGCTAATAAGCGTGGAATTCATATTGACGCTTCTAAGTTATCGGAAGTTCTTGGTGTACCGGTCGTCCCAGTCGTGGCAAGAAGTGGAAAGGGCTGTGATAAGCTCGTCGATGTCATCGCCACAAAATCGATTCAGCCAACGAAAAAGAACCTCGTTTATTATGGAAAAGAGGTTGAGGAAGCAATCACTTTGTTGACTGCTGAAATAAGCGGAAAAACTAATCATTCTGCGCGTTTTCTGGCGATTCAGTATTTTGAAGGAAATGACTATGTTAAAGACTATGTTAATAGTATTGCAGACGCCGAAAAGCTTGAGGCAATTACCGCACATTTAGAATTACAACTTCAGAAACTTTATGAGAGTAAATCAATAGCAAACTTCATCTATTTAAAAAGAAAAGAAGTCATTGAGATGATCGTTGCTGAAGTAGCTAAAAAAAGTAATTCGGATATCCCGCTCTCAGAAAAAATTGACAGCATCGTAACTAATCGCTATATTGGGATGCCAATCTTTTTGCTGCTGATGTATTTGATGTTCATGCTGACATTTGATTGGTTAGGAACACCATTATCCGATGGCTTGGATGCCCTTTTAACTGGTCCGGTTACGGTCGGATTCGAAAAGGTATTAACGGCGATAAATGCTTCTGAGTTTATTCATGCCTTAATAATTAATGGATTAGTAGCCGGGGTCGGCGGTGTTCTCGTGTTTGTGCCGCAAATCTTTATTCTATTCTTCTTTATTTCGTTATTGGAAGACTCCGGGTACATGGCCCGGGTTGCCCTAGTCATGGACCGAATTATGGAATCGGTAGGATTGAATGGGAAGGCCTTTATTCCGATGATGATTGGTTTTGGCTGTAATGTCCCTGGAATCATGGCGGCAAGAACGATTGAAACCCCAAGGGAAAGGCTATTAACCATCTTACTTACGCCGTTAATGTCCTGTTCAGCTCGTTTGCCTGTATATGCTTTATTTGTGGGCGCCTTTTTTGCCGGTAATAAGGCATTTGTTGTTCTAAGCCTGTATGTCCTTGGAATTGTTGTAGCGTTAATTTTGGCAAAAATCTTTTCTTCTACGATTTTAAAATCAGAAACTTCCTTGTTTGTGATTGAATTGCCGCCGTATCGTCTTCCTCAATTCCAATCATTATGGAGAAGTACTTGGGATAAAGGGAAAGGCTTCGTTAGAAAGGCAGGAACATTTATTTTTGCGGGTTCTGTCTTTATCTGGTTGTTATCATACGCTGGTCCTAATGGTTTAAATGTGGATATGGATCACAGTTATTTGGCTGCGATTGGAAATGCGATTGCGCCAATTTTCGCACCAATTGGCTTTTCTACATGGCAGGCATCCGCGTCATTAATTACAGGATTCCTAGCCAAAGAAGCGATTATATCAACAATGAATATAATCTATTTTGTACCAAACGATGCCAGTTTGCAGGGCCTATTAGCAGATTACTATACCCCGCTTGCGGCATATAGTTTCATGGTATTTATTTTGTTGTATATTCCGTGCCTAGCAACCGTAGCAACCATCTATAAAGAAACAACCTCGAAAAAGTGGACAGCTTTTTCGATGATCTATGCTTTCGCAATTGCCTATGTTTTATCCTTAATCATTTATCAAGGCGGCAGATTGTTGGGATTTGTATAATTCTAAAAAAGAGGTGGAGCAAATGATTGCCAGTGTTTTGATAGGTGCAGCTATCTTTGGATACGCGATTTGGCATTTTGTGAAATTCATAAATAAATCGAAAAAAGGAAAATGCGCCGCCTGTGAGTTGAAAAATTCTTGTTCAAGCCAGTGCGGCATTCCGCCAAAATTGTGATAAAAATCTCGGAAAAAACTGCTATCTTAAGACGATAGCAGTTTTTTATTCGTATGATTTGAATGATGAATGGGATTTGTGTAAAATTACACTAGATGCTATTGAAGGAAGGGCTAAATGTGACCAGGGAAGAAATTATCATGCAGGTTTCTGAAAAGCTTCGATTAATCCGAACTGAAGCAGGTTATACGCAGGATAAAATGGCAGATATTATTGGTGTCTCAAAGAAAACGCTTGTGCAAATTGAGAAGGGAAGAGTTCTAGCCAATTGGTCTACCGTTGTTGCTATTTGCGCACTATTTCGTGAAACAGAAACAGTTCAATTTTTATTTGGGAACGAGCCCTTGGAAGTATTGGAGACGGTTGCCAGAGAAGGTATTGATTATCGCAGGATGAAAACGATGGGCGGCCGCTTATGGTGGAAAGCGATATCAAAGAAAAACGGATTTATTCTTCAGCAAAATATTCTCAGCAAACATTTTAGAATATTGGATGCGGGAAATTATCGAATCTTCAGCAGTTTCGATGAAAAAATGACAAAGCAGCGCTTTAAAGAGTTAACCAAAAGTGAATAATGAAAAAGACGGGTTGTGTACCTGTCTTTTTTTGTTAATCGATTATTGTCCAGTAAACAGTCATAAAAATCAAGTTTTCATCGAAAAGTATACCTGTTATAGAGATTACAAACAAAGGATGTCATCAAATTGGTAGTTAAAGATAGGTTACGTGGCGTTTTCAACAATTGGAGAAAGTGGCATTTACTTCAGGTGATTGTGTTAACTGCCTTGATTATGATTCTAGGTTTCTTTGGGCTTCTTTTTTATTTTTCCAAAGATGCCGACATATCAGAACTGAAAAATGAACTTCCACAGCCAACGGTTTTTTATGATATTAATGGGAAAGTGGCAAGTAAGGTGTCTGCCAATAAAAATGAAGGAGTTCCGATCACGGAAGTCCCCGATTCCATGAAAAATGCTATTGTTGCCATTGAGGACCACCGTTTTTATCAACATAGCGGCGTTGATTTAATCGGTACGTCCAGGGCTCTCTTCCGCGATCTAAAGGCGGGCGCAATGGTCGAGGGCGGCAGTACCATTACACAGCAATTAACGAAAAATACGATTCTTACTTCTGAAAAAACAGTGAAAAGAAAGATGGAGGAAGTATTTTTAGCATTGGCTGTAGAACGAGAATATACAAAACAGGAAATCCTGCAGATGTATTTAAACCAGATATATTTTGGCAACGGCGCTTATGGAATTAAACAAGCCGCCAGTAAATATTTTGCAAAAGAGGTTAAGGACCTTTCGATTAGCGAATCCGCCTTATTAGCGGGACTAATTAATGCTCCCTCTGCCTTAAATCCATACGAAAATATGGAAAAAGCAACCGAAAGGCGAAATCTTGTGCTCGCAAAAATGCAAGAGCAAGGCTATATCACAACACAGCAGGCTGAAAAGGCAAAGCATGAAAAGGTTGTTCTCGATGACAAGGGCGGCGACCCGTTCCGTGGGAAATTTCCTTATTATGTTGACCAGGTTTTGGATGAGGCGATAAAACAGTACGGCTTCACTCAAGATGAATTGTTGACAGGCGGGTTTCAGATTTATACCGAGCTTGATCCTGCGATGCAAGCGGCGATGGAAAACACGTATCAAAATGACGCCTTATTTCCAAAAGGAAAGGACAGGCTTGTCCAAAGCGGAGGCGTCTTAGTAGACCCGAAATCAGGCGGGATCAGGGCTCTTGTCGGCGGCAGAGGAGATCATGCGTTTAGAGGCTATAACCGCGCCTCTCAGTTAAAAGCACAACCAGGTTCTTCCTTTAAGCCATTGGTAGTTTATACCCCTGCACTTGAAGAAGGCTGGAAAATCACGGACATGTTAAAGGACGAACAGATGAAGTTCGGCACTTATGAACCTAGTAATTATAATCATCAGTACGAAGGCGAAGTACCGATGTATGAGGCGGTAAAGGAATCAAAAAACGTCTCGGCTGTCTGGCTGTTAAATGAACTGGGAATCGAAAAGGGATTAGATGCGGTTAACCGCTTCGGCATTAGCTTGGATAAGGCTGACCGTAATTTATCAATCGCCCTCGGCGGCCTGCATCAAGGCGTATCGCCAATCGAGATGGCAGAAGCCTTTTCTGTTTTCCCTAATAACGGCGTGCGAGAGGAAGCACATGTGATCAATAAAATCATCGATGCAAAAGGTAATATGGTTGCTGAGTGGAAAGGGAAAAATGAGCGTGTAACAACAAAAGCTGTTACAGATAATATGACAACGATGCTCCTTGGTGTTATCGAACAAGGAACCGGAAAAGCAGCACAAATCCCCGGCCGGGAAACAGCGGGGAAAACCGGTTCCACCCAGGTTCCGATTCAAGGAATAAACGGGCTGAAAGATCAATGGTTTGTTGGGTATACGCCACAGCTAGTGGGTGCCATCTGGGTTGGTTATGATAAAACCGATGCTGACCACTATATCACCCCAACAAGCGGCACAGGTTCTGCTGTTATCTTCAGTGAAGTGATGAAGGAAGCACTAAAAGGCTATCCAAACGAAAGCTTTAATGTCCCGCACATTTCCACGTTGATTGAAAAACGAAAAAAGGAAGAAGAAGAAAAGAATCTTGATAATTTTCAAAAGAAATTCAATAATGAAGTGCAAAAATGGGAAGAAAAATGGAATAAACAAAAGGAAAAGTGGGATAAGAAGGAGAAGGACAAAGGTAAGGGCAAGGGCAAAGGAAAGGATAAAGGAAAAGGGCATTAATTTAGGAAGGTACGAAGAAATTCGTGCCTTTTCTTAATCAACGTTTTGTTGAAAAAAGACGGTTAAGGTTGAAGTAGAAAGGGTCTACTTCAACGTTTTGTTGAAAATGACGGTTAAGGTTGAAGTAGAAAGGGTCTACTTCAACGTTTTGTTGAAAAAAGACGATTAAAATTGATGTAGAGGGGGTCTACTTAAACGTTATGCTGAGAAAAGAGAGTTAAAGTTGAAGTAGAGAGGTTCTACTTAAACGTTATGCTGAAAAAAATGGTTAAAGTTGAAGTAGAGAGGTTCTACTTAAACGTTATGCTGAAAAAAGAGAGTTAAAGTTGAAGTAGAGAGGTTCTACTTAAACGTTATGCTGAAAAAAGAGAGTTAAAGTTGAAGTAGAGAGTGTCTACTTCAACATAAAAGTGAAAATAAAGGTAAAAAGTGGAGGTAGTGAGTTTCTATTTACACTTTTACCAAAGAAAAGACTACCGCTATTGAAGAGGAGATGTTCTCTGCAACAAGAACCGCAAATAAAGCCATCACCATAACGATATTGAATTATTCCATGTTAAGGAAAAGTGAAGATTACTCAAAGTGTAGCCATCGACCAGTTCCTGTAGTTTTATAATTTTGGTGCAAAATCCTTCTAATCACATTTACCGATACAATCCCCCCGCACCAATGCTGAACCAAACTCGTAGTAATCTTCCAATCCGGAAAAAGAAGCCTTAGTTCCTTCACACTGCGCAGCACTGCAGAATCAACATCCTCTTCGCATCCGCAATTATTACAAACCATTTTTCGCCCCGATACGAAAACCAAAAACGATAGGCACAGAGAACAAATCACCCCCTTCCGCAGCCCATTAAATTCATATTGGGGAACCCGAGAATAAGGTGATTCCACTTTATGCTGGGACACTAAAAGATCCGCCAATTTCATATGCTTACCATTCAGCTTTCCCGCCCATGTATTTAACTTTTTCATGAGTGTATTTAGCTGTGTAGGATAAATAATAGGTTGATTTTTGGGAGCTTGATAAAGTGTAAACTCGGGGTTAATAAACACTACCCACGCTTCAACGGGTAGGTAGTAAACGTGTTTTTGAAGCAATTGGCGGAATAAAGTTTCACATCGTTTTAGTTGATCCAGCGGATTTTTCAGTAGCTTGCCAGTCTTCATGAATTTAAAATCACCATTGTCATAAAAATGATCGCCTTCATGGTTTTTTACATCAAAAAGGTATAACTTGTCCTGAATAACTAAAGTATCAATTTGGAACAACGAATTATTTAACTCAAGCAGCAAATCATTTAGAATCAAACATTCGCTCTGAATCTTCTCCGTCAATGAATCAAACTTTACTTCTCCTTCATAGCCCTTTTTCAGCTTCAAATAATTCCATTTTTCATCTTCAGTCAGATTCCCACGGGTATCTAAACTTCTTAATATTATTATTTCTTCACGTTCTGCCCTAGGCTTGTAAGCCATATAGCACTTCCTCTCCGATAATTTTCACCTCTACGTTTATTTTACAAAAAGATGCCAATTAACCGATACAAATATATGGACAATTATTGACAAATGTCGGTGCATGGCAATGTAAAAGCAGGTAAAATAAAAATAAGATGAACCAAACGTTGGGTTGGCCGTCTAATTAATAAAGACAAAAATAGGGATGATGGGGGAAAGAGAGGATTATTGCCGAATGGATGCATTGATAAAAAATGCAAAAGAAGGGGACCATTTAGCATTCGCCATGTTGTTTAAAGAAAATTATCCATTTCTTGTGAAATATTTAATGAAAATTACAATGAATCCTGATACAGCTGAAGAATTGGCACAGGAAACGATGGCGAAATGTATACAAAAGATTCATCTTTATAATGGTCAAAGTAAATTTTCCACCTGGCTGGTTTCGATTGCAACAAATACATACATTGACCAATGTAGAAAGAAAAAGCGAGAGAAAAATTGGCAGGAACAAGAGGAAGTATACCGCAAATTGAAGTGGCGTTTCGAAAGTAGAAATGAAGAATGGAATGATGCGTTGGAGGCACTAGCGCGATTATCAGAGGATGTCAGGATTCCAATCATTTTGAAGCACTATTACGGATATTCCTACGAAGAAATTGGCGATTGGATGAAAATATCTTCGGGAACCGTTAAATCAAGGGTGCATAATGGAATAAAGTCTTTAAGAAGGGAGCTGAAAGTAAGTGAAGAAACAGAAAGTCATCATACTGGGCAACGAACTACTAGATAAACAGGACTCAGCTGCTATTCACGAACTGCAAGAGGGGTTACATCATATGGATCAATTCCCTGTCTATTCTCCGGACCTTTCATGGTTTGAACAAAGGGTGGCAGCAGAGAAGCAGCAAATACGAAAAAAGCTCATCAGGGATTTATCTTTATTTTTAATCATCGCCTTGATTATTTTAACAGGAATTATTGTATCACTATTTCAAATGCCAGTCTTGTTTATTTTTCTGCAATTAGTTACCACCATCTTTATTGTGTTATATACGAGTGTAAGTTTATTAAAGAAGGTGAGTAATGGATGAATGGCGATTATTCACTAACATTAATCATCGTTGTTGCGGCCATTTTATTCATACAGAGTATCTTTTTATTTTTGGATGCGCGGAAACGTAGTCATAACTATTGGTTTTGGGGGATTGCCGGACTTATCCAAGCACCAATGCCAACGCTAATTTACCTGATTTTTGTTAGGAAAATTTTTCATAAAAAAGCGGGGTATTTAAATGATGATAATCGTGACCACTGATTGCATTCCTGGTAAGGAAATTAAGGAATTTGTCGGCTTTGTTAAGGGGAGTACGGTCCAATCCAAACATATTGGTGAAATAATTATCGGACAAATGTGAAGGGACTGGCCATCATGGTCAGTCCCTATTTTTTCAATAAGTAAGGCCAACTCTTGAACGGATAAATTCATCTGAAAATAGCTGCCTGTAGGCGAAATCTCCGGTGTCAAAAATCGAGATGGAGGAAGGATTTTCTGGGAGAAAGTCCTTTTCATATCGATAGGTCCCATTTCTTTCACCCACTGGTAAATAGGTTGGACAGACAATTGTCCAATCAAGCCCGGAATCCTTTAATAATAAATAGGCTTTTAAATGTTCCTCGGCATCCTTGGTACTCTTTCGTCTAGACTCGGACGATTGGAAGCGATATAAATCGGGTGCGGAACGAGCCTGGAGGATCCCAGCTGTACCAATTGTAATAATCCGGTTAATCCCATACTTTTTCATATATTTGATAATGAAGGGCATGGAATCTGATAGAGTTGAGCTGCCGTCTGTATTTAAGGCACTGATGACCACATCAGCCCCCGTGATTGAATGGGCAATATCCTCTTCTAGTAAGACATTACCTTCTCTAACGGTAAGGCCTGCAGCCTTTTGGTACATTTTTTTCGCGTCTCGCACTAAGGCTTGGACAGAATGGTGATTGGTTAAAGCATTTTCCAAAATGACTGAACCAACTCTTCCTGTTGCCCCAAAAAGGCAAATGTTCACAAAAAGTTCACTCCTCGGTCACTAATGTGTAATTTCTATCACTTGTTAACCCTGCCCATTATGATACCTTAAAAATGTTTAAGTAAAAACAATTCAAAATGGGGTGGGATGGTTATGGGTGAGTATTCAATTGTACTATTAATCGGTAGTTTTTTAATCCTTTCTTATTATATCGGATATACAATTTATAAAGCATAGGCTGCAGACAAATGTCTGCAGTTTTTTTAATAATATGGTTAGAAATGGGTATATATATTGAAGTAGCATGAATTTGTGAGGTGAATGCACGTGGAGAATTTTAGAATCGAAAAGGATACGCTTGGTGAGGTGCGTGTGCCTGCAGATAAATATTGGGGGGCGCAAACACAGCGGAGCAAGGAAAATTTTAAAATTGGTACCGAAAAAATGCCTTTAGAACTTATTTATGGATTAACTTTAATTAAAAAATCAGCTGCAATTGTCAATCAACAATTAGGGAAGCTAAGTGAATTTAAAATGGAGGCTATAAAAAAAGTATCCGATGAAATATTAAACGGAGACTTCGATGAACATTTTCCGTTAGCTGTCTGGCAAACTGGCAGCGGTACCCAGTCCAATATGAACGTCAATGAGGTGATTGCTAACCGGGCAAACGAATGGTTGAAGGAACAAGGCAGTACAGAAAATATACATCCTAATGATGATGTCAATATGTCGCAAAGCTCCAACGACACCTTTCCAACAGCCATGCATATTGCGGCCTATATAAAAGTAACGGAATCGCTGCTCCCGGCTATACAAGAGTTAAAACAGACACTCCTTGAAAAAGAAAAGGCCTTTTCTTCTATCGTAAAAATAGGGAGAACACATTTACAGGATGCAACGCCATTAACTCTTGGTCAAGAAATAAGCGGCTGGCGGGCAATGCTCGAAAAGAATAAGAGAATGATTACGGAAGCTAGCAGCTATTTGCTGGATTTGGCAATAGGAGGGACGGCTGTTGGTACAGGAATCAATGCTGACCCTCAATTTGGAGAAAAGGTTTCGGCACAGCTTGCTACGCTGACAGGACATCCATTCCGGTCAGCAGAAAATAAATTTCATACCTTAACAAGTCATGATGAAATTGTCTACGTCCATGGTTCCATCAAAGCCTTAGCGGCAGATTTAATGAAAATTGCCAATGATGTCCGCTGGCTTGCAAGCGGGCCGCGCAGCGGGATTGGTGAGCTAAGCATTCCAGCCAATGAGCCCGGGAGCTCGATTATGCCTGGAAAAGTAAATCCAACACAAAGTGAAGCGTTAACGATGGTGGTGTGCCAAGTTTTTGGCAATGACATGACAATTGGTTTCGCGGCCAGCCAGGGGAATTTTGAATTAAATGTGTTTAAACCAGTAATTATTAATAACTTGATCCAATCAATAAGACTTCTTTCTGATGGAATGCGGTCATTTAATAAAAATTGTGCCGTGGGAATTGAAGCGAACGAAAAAATAATCAAGGAACATGTCGAACAGTCTTTGATGCTGGTAACAGCGTTAAATCCCCATATAGGCTATGAAAAAGCGGCACAAATTGCCAAATTAGCTTTTAAAGCAAACAGCACATTAAAAGAAGCGGCAATTAAAACCGGTTATGTCTCGGCAGAACAATTTGATCAATGGATTAAACCTGAAAATATGGTTTAAAAACGCCAATGAAAGCCCCCTCCGGTGATGGAGGGGGCTAAGCCATGTTATTTATTTGTTGTATAAATGGGATTACTAAAAATTAGTGTTTGAACCCGCCAAGTTGGGATTCAGCCATTTGTACAAGACGCTTTGTGATTTCTCCTCCAACTGAACCGTTGGCACGTGAAGTCGTATCTGCACCAAGACTTACACCAAACTCTGAAGCAATTTCATACTTCATTTGATCAAGTGCCTGCTGAACGCCTGGTACTAAAAGTTGATTAGAGTTGTTGTTACTTGCCATAGTTGAATAACACTCCTCTTAATAAATTTGGGGTCAGTATGGAATTGAACCATAATTCTGCCGCCTGGGCCTAACCCATATTATTATTGTTCTTTTTAGTAAATGGTTGGATGACCCGGAGTTGCACCGGTTATTACCCTGGTTGGTTTCATCCATCGGTGTAATTGTTGCTTTGTAATCTTTATTATGATTAATTCTTGAAGACTTATTCGAATTATTAATCGGTAATTTATTCCACTACATAGAGCGGGTAATCTAACACAAACTAAAGTTATCTTACAATCAAAAGGGTGAAGTGTATGACAGTATGCCCAGTCTGCAACGGTTTCCGCGACGTCTATTTAATGTGTACCAATTGTGGTGAACCTATGCTGGAAAACGGCCGGCTTATGGATTTTTATGATGATTATAGTCCATATATGGAAATTGATTTAATGAAAATGGAGGATGGCTATCATGACACAAATTCAGGACATAAATGTCCACATTTATATCGCTGCCCATCCTGCCATCATGATGAAATCATATTAATAAAAGAATAAGCCCCCGTTCCTAGACACAGACGGAGGCTTAAGAAATAATTATTTTTTGATTAAGAAAGCTAAATTTTGACTTTGAGAATTGTCCAGCTCCAGCGCCCTAGCGGCTAGTGTCCTTCGCACTCCGCCCTACGATAAGTCAACATCGAATCGAAGAGCGCTCTTCGTGTTTCCTTTATCTCAGTTGGAGTGCTCCAGGCCATACGCCGCTGAACAGGGCGCTTGCGCTTTTCTTATGGACGGATTCTTAATTCTGTATCAACATCAAAGAAATGAGCCTTGTTTAAGTCAAATGCTAAGTCTAATTTATCACCTGGTTTAACATCGGCACGTGAATCAAGTCGTGCTACGAAGTCCTGGTCGCCAATAGATGAGTAAACCATTAATTCGGCACCGGTTAATTCAGCAACATCGATATTAGCGGTAATTTTTGTTCCAGCAGATGACTCAATGAAAATTGGTTCATCATGGATATCTTCTGGGCGGGTCCCAAGGATGATTGACTTTCCAACATAGCCTTGCTCACGAAGGAATTTCATCTTGCCTTCCGGAACAGCGATAGCCGTTTTGCCGATAACAAATTTACCATCTTCAAGTTTTCCATTGAAGAAATTCATTGCTGGCGAACCAATAAAGCCGCCGACAAACACATTTTCCGGCTTTTCATAAACTTCCTTAGGCGAACCAACCTGTTGAATGACACCGTCTTTCATAACAACTAAACGGGTAGCCATTGTCATTGCCTCTGTTTGGTCGTGAGTAACATAGATGGTTGTCGTATCTAAGCGGCGGTGCAGCTTAGCAATCTCAGCACGCATTTGTACACGAAGCTTGGCATCAAGATTTGATAACGGTTCATCCATTAAAAATACCTTGGCATCACGGACAATGGCACGGCCCAATGCAACACGTTGGCGCTGACCCCCTGAAAGAGCTTTTGGTTTACGAGTTAAATATGCTTCTAAGCCAAGAATTTTGGCTGCTTCCTGTACGCGGCGGTCAATTTCGGGTTTTGGAAATTTACGCAGTTTCAATCCGAATGCCATGTTATCATAAACGGTCATATGCGGATAAAGGGCGTAGTTTTGGAAAACCATCGCGATATCGCGGTCTTTCGGAGCAACATCGTTTACCCTTTTGCCATCAATGTAAAAGTCACCTTTTGAAATATCTTCAAGTCCAGCAATCATTCGTAGTGTAGTTGACTTACCGCAGCCAGAAGGACCAACAAAGACAATAAACTCCTTATCCTCTATATGTAAATTGAAATCCTGAACAGCGGTAACTTTATTATCATATATTTTAAAAATATGATCTAATTTTAACTCTGCCATGTGAATTGCCTCCCTGTTTTATCTTGATAAACTCAGTTTACAGGTTCAGGGGAGAAAAATGTATGGACAGGTTGCACAAAAAATGAAAACGCTTTTTTGGGCACATTGTCAGCTGCGTTTCTGTTCAAACAGAAGGCAAGCTAAAAAGACGGTAAAGGCCCCGTGAAAATCTTTTAATCCAATTCCAGTTTTTTCACAAAATTTATCAATCCGATATTGGAGGGTGTTTCGGTGGATATACAATCGTTTCGCAGTTAAACTTGCATTTAAATTGTTTTCTAAAAAAATCTTGACGGTTGCAAACATTTCCGGGTCATCTTGGAATAGTTCGATTACTTCTTGGTTGACTTTTTGTTTTAATTCTTCTGGCAAATGATGTGCCAAAAAAGCAGGGAAAACCCGTTCAAATGTTAAAATATGCGGGTTGCCCAAATTGATAATTCCAAATGAAAAGTATTCCTGTTCCTGACGGAATTTTTCGCGAAGCTCCAAGGAAAAAGGATGGAGCTTCCCAATATAAAATGAAATTTTTACATAAAAATCGCTTTCTAATGTTTCCGACATCGAAATTAGTTCTTCTTCGGAAAGAGAAATTTGTGTTTTCTCTTCTATAACAATACCCCGGCTTCCGTTTTCCCAAATGATTAGTACGTCCTCAGTAAAAAAGCCTTTTAAGGCGGATTCCATTTCAATTTGATTCGCATCATCGCTGCTCATATGGAATTGAATCAACCGAATACTTGCTTCTTCAGATGGATAACTTGGAAGGGGACCGTTCAAAAGTAGAAATTGATTCCAGCCATTTGAAGTGGAATGATTGGCTGATGTTTCAACTTCAACTAGTTTGAAAATCGTTTTTAGAAGCTTTAGTTCTTTTTCGCTTACGTCTGTTTTAGGAATGCTAATCCACTCATTCTCTGCATCGTTAAATAAGGTGAAAAATTCGTCACTAGGGTTCTCAGGTTGATTGAGAAACAAAATCGAATTCTCATAAATGGACAATAATTTTTTAAACATCTGTTATTTTCCCCAATATCTAGATTTTTTAAGAAACTCTTCTCCCATTATACCAATTGAAGATGGACAATATAAAAGGCTGAGCCTAAAGAATTGCCGGCTAGCCTTAATTGATACCTTATTGTTTTAGTCACATTCATACGGTGGTTGTTCTTCAGTTAGGTCACGAGCTTCTTCAATATTTGTGGAATCGTGACGTGCGTGGACGGAACCGCCTGACATTCCTTCATTGATCATCCGGTCAATATCGAGATAGACTTTATCTCTTCCTTCATAAACAGAACCTTGTTCGGCTAGCTTATCTTTATCTTTTTCCATGACAATCAATCCTTTCCGCTTTTCCTCTTTGTCCAGCTGCAGCGCCTAGGGGCTCTAAGGTCTATAGCCAATCCGTCAAGAAGGCTAAAAAAACAGCCTTCTCGCCGGCTCGTCTAGACTCACGCCCCTGAACAAGGCGCTTCCGCTTTTCCTGTTAGTTTGTGGAAAGGTTTATTGAACTATTCATAAACGTGATAAAGCATTAATTCATGGATTTGGCTTGTTAATGCGTCAATATCTTTTTGTTCAGGCGTATTTGTGGTGAATTCAATTTTTCCTGTTGGGTGATAGATTCCTGTAAATCTTTGCTTTTTGTAATAAAAGGAAAAGTTCCAGCCAGGAATATTTTTATTTTCAAATAATGGTTTGAACTGAAAATGCATCAACATTTACCTCATCCCCTTTGCATTGTACTACTTCTAGCTTACCTTGTTTAGGGAAGAATTTAAACAAAATTTAAAGCTCGGTAACTGTTAACTGCAGGAATAAGCGGCAGAGCTGAGCTATTTTCCTTTCTTCAATCTCCGTCTCATCAAAGCTCATCGGTTTTGAATTGGCTTCATAAATATAATACTGACCAGTTTTACTTACGCCTGCGTCTATTGAAAATTCGCCGAAAAAGCCAAATTGTTCCGATAAAGCTTCACCGACAAAAGGAATAACAGTTTGAATGAACTGATCATGTTCAGGTGATTGTAAAAGCTCATATGGAAGTAGTTTCCCTCCAGTGGGAATATGGGTGGTAATCCCTTGTTCTTGGGCCTGCCTAATGCCGACCCCTGTAAGCTTATAACTATTATCTTCAGCATGAGCTAGAATGCGAAAATCAAAGCGATAACCCTCATATTCGGCTGAATTGATTTCTTCCTGGGCCAAATAGTTTTTCAAAAGCAGCTTTTCATGCCAATTTTCCCAAAAATGATCAAAGGATTTGTAGGATTCGCAGTTTTCAATCCCTTCAAGTTGAATTTCTGAAGGCTTCATCAGCTTGAGGCGGAAAATACCTTTTCCTTTTGCAGATTGCCTTGGTTTTAAATAAATATTTGAATGTTTTTTCACAAAAGAGAACAAGTCCTTTTTACGCTGGATAAGGAGGGTTTGTGGTAAAAAGTGTTGCAGTACAGTATGATTTTTCATTAACTCATAAAGCTCATATTTATCGATAAAACATGGATTAAAAAAAGGAATATGCTTCTCTTTTAACCTGGAAAACAAAGCTTGGAAGGATTCATTTTGTTCTGATTTCCGAAATGGAATCCGGTTATAAACAAGGTCTGGATAAGGGAAATTTTCCTTTATCCAGCGATTTTTATCAAGTGAAAACGTATAGCCAATAATAAAATTCTTTTTCGTTCCTTCAGGAGTAAAGACAAAGCTTACTCCATTTAATGAAATAAGCTTTTTTTGCAATTCGATAAAAAGCGGACCGTTGCCAGCAATAGCGCCATTTGCTTTCTGTGCTGTTAATATCCCAACCAGTGGACCTGTCGAATTGTTTTTCATTTGAATAGTTCCTCAGGATGTAATAATGCTTGCTCTGTTAGGAAAACAGCAAAGGCAATTGATAATTTACGCGTTAGGAAATCAACTTCCTTCAATTCCGGATGACTAAAAATTGACCTGCCCGGTTTTGAATTTGCTTCAAAAAGCCATACATCCCCGTTACGGTCGATGCCTAAATCAAAACCAATCTCGCCAATAATTCCTTCAATATTTCTGTCCAACGATTTACTAAGCTGAAGCGCAGCATTGGTTAGCTTTTGGGTATATAAATCAGCTTCTTCCTTTGGAAAAATTTCTGCAATTGTTTTGATATCACCACCGCTGCGTGCATGGGTGGTTACACTTCCGTGACCGGCAATCTTAGCGGCAATCGCTGATACTTGCCATTTCCCATAGTCATCCTTATTCGTATGGACACGAAAATCAATCGAGCGAGTCTCGTTTCTGAGCAAGGAAATTCCCTGCTGCACTAACATTTTTTCTAGGGATAGCTGCGCAAATACAGATTGAAACAATCGTTCTAAACTGGTAAACCTTCGTAAGCGATTAATATAAGCCTCATCTTGATAGCGACAATAAAAACTACCAGATTGTTTGTCAAAAATCACTTGATGAATACCTAACCCAAGACTGCCGTTTCTTGGCTTTATAAAAATATGGCCATATTTAGTCAGCATCTTTTCCATGGTTGAAAAGGAGGTAAACGGCTGGGTATCCGGAAGGTAAGCAGTAACCGAAGCATCCTTCAGCAGGCGATCATAAATATCAAGCTTATTGAAAAAACCAGGATTGTACCACGGAATAAGATATTCCTTTTGTAATCGGTCCCTTACTTTCATTAATTTTGGGTTGCTCTCACTTTTTCGATTGGGAAGACGGTCGTAAATCACATTTGGAAAAGGAACCTCAAAAGTTTCCCAAGCCTGATTATGAAAAAAGAAACCTTCTATCGTTCCTTGCTCCCAATCTATATGCTGCTCTCCGAATACAAATGCGAGAGCGCCTACTGTTTTATTAACAGATAGCAGTTTTGAAAAAAACAATGTACGTTCGCCGATTGGCTGCAAGGGAATGGACGTAAATCCTGCCGTGAAAATACCAACGAGCGGACCCATATAAAGAATTTGGTTTTCGATAAACGCATGGAGCGGGATAGTGAAATCGGGAAACTGGATGGCCTTCTGAATTTTCCTGCTGATCACAATTCGGTCATTTTCATCAGGGTGCGGGAAAAAGTCAACAGCAATTGATTTTGAGCCAAAAGCGATGTGCTTTATTTTTTTCCCCTGAAGAATATCCTTGGGACAGAACACAACCATTTGATCATTTTGAGCAACCTCAATGAGATAATGTTGTCTCATAATAGCTCTTCCTTTCATGCGGTGCCGTTTCGGAAAGGTATTTGCCATAAAGAAGCGGATTTAGGTGGATTGTTTCCTTTAAATCTGGTCGGGTTTGCAATAGAACCTTTCTTCCAGGTTTAGAATTGATATCAAGGATCCAGATTGATCCATTTTTGGCGATGCCAATATCTACACCAATCTCAAATAATGGCATAAATTCTTTTTCAAGAAGGGGAGGAAGGCTGGTCAGAATGTAGTTTAATTCCTGGCGAATATATTCCCCTTTTGCGGGTGGGAGTGAAGTCAGCCAATCTGTAAACGTGATGACGGATCCACCTGCACTTAAGTTTGAGAGGAGACCCCCTGTGCTTCCAATCCGAATCCCTCTGCCAAGTTCTCCCCAGGCTCCATGTGCGCTTTTTTGCAACAGAACACGAATGTCAAAGGGCTGTAGTTCATTGTTATAGAGTTCCAGATAGGGCTGGAGCATAAATTCATGCTGTTTAATTAATGGTTTTAACCATTGAAGGAGTTTTGCCTCATTTGGGAAAATCCGCGAAATGATTTTCTTCTGTTTTTCTGTTTTGACATGAAAGGATTTTTCGTTTTTCTTCAAGTAATAAATGCCGTAGCCTTGAGAACCATTAATTGGCTTTAAAATCATCTTTTTCTGCGCAGCTAATTCTTTTAGAATGATTCCAGTATCTGAAACGGATTGCGTATTAGGTAAATAGGACGCTAAACCAGATTTTCTTAACGTTTTATAGATCTCAAGTTTATTAGGCAATCCATAGCCTAAAAAGGTTATATCATTTCTGCTCTTCAACCATGAAACAATCGGCAGGCATTGCTTTGAATGTTCATCCTCTCCATAAAAACAGCGGTCGTAAATAATGGCTGGGATTGGCCGTTCATTCTCCAGCCAGCAATTTGCCATTGAATCAAACTTTTTCCCTTTTACCTGAAGTGTATGCGGATTGATATCGGAGGGCAGGAAACGGAATACCTCCATTTCGCATGATTCAGCAAGTCTGGCAATTTCATTTATATAAGCATGTTCACTTTCCATATTCAACGTCATAATACCAAATGTAATCACTTTAATGTCACTCCTTTAATGACTTGGTTTCAAAGCCAAGCTCGGTACAAAATTGGATGATCGCTTTTGCGGACGGTCTTATTTTTCCAACATCATCCTCGAAGTTTTTAGATGGTTTGGAATTCACCTCAATTATCCAAATCCTGCCATCATGGTCGACGCCGATATCGATGCCAAGTTCTCCCGTTATTCCTGCTGAGCGGCTGCTAATAACCGAGGCCGTTTCAAGCGCCAATTCCTTCATCATTTCGAGTATGGCTAAAGATTTCGTTCTGCCGAGACAGTTACTTAATGCCATCAACGGTCTTGTTATGGTTCCGCCTCTAGCAATATTAGAAACAAACTCTCCATCAGCAGCAATTCTTGCGACGGTTGATGTAATATTCCAATGGTTAGTGAGACTCTTATGACATAAAATCCTAAAATCCATGGCACAAGCCTGATGTGTAACTAAATCAAGGCCCTGCTGAATAATATAAATCTGATTATGAAGGATTGGTTTAACGAGCTGATAAATTTCGTCCAGGGTACCTCCTTCCTCAACGTTATCAATCTGATTTGTTATCGAGGATTGAAAAGTGTAGTGGTTTTCCCTTTCCTTTTTCACTTTAATAATGTTCCTGCCCTGACTGCCATGAATTGGTTTAAGAAAAACAGTTTCGTATTTTTGGATAAAATCATTCAGATGTTCCTTTGAGAAGAGTTTTGTTTCGGGAATATAAGCCGAGAGCTGTCTCTCATTGCTTAACTGCTCATACACTTCCCATTTTGAAAGAAAACGGTCATTAAAAATCGGAATCATAAGTTGTTCCAGCCGGGTGCGGAACTGTTTATAGGACTCCTTTTGTTCAAGCCTTCTGGAATGGATGCGATTGTAAATCACATCAGGCAGGGGAAGCTCAAATGGAATCCATTTCCCGTCCACAAGGTAATATGCTTCGTTTAAAAATTGGTCATAAGCAAAGACGTAAAAAAAACCACCCTGCTCCGTTAAACCGTGATGAAGCTCCTCACAAAAGGTATGGATAGAACGAAAGTGAGGCTCTTCATGTTTTTTTGAGGTGAAATTTGTAAGTAAACCGACCACTGGTCCAAGCTTCAGGGTATGGCCATCTGCCAGGTACATGGCCTGAAACTTATAGCATTGAAGCGGCAGACAAAAATCTATTATCATGTTCTCCGGCAAAATAATCTCGTTAGCAGCCAAATCGACCGTTTTTACGGTTGCAGTGATTGTTTTTTGCCCTAACGTAATGTTCAAATCCCGGATTTCTTTTATTTTTAAAAGGATAAACAATTGGTTGGACATTTGTACAAGGAAGTTATTACGATCTGTTGGTTTCCCGGGCACAATCTTAATTGGCGTTAAAGATAATGACATAATCACTCCTCATTTTTGTAAAAATAGGCATTCGCTGATAGTATCGTATGTGAAAATATTTTAGATGGTGATTTGAACATTCTCGCATTTAAACGAATAGTTTGTTATAGTTGTGAAGAATTACCAAAAAAGGAGTGAACCTAATGGCAGTTAATTTATATGATTCCGCCTATGCCTTAGAAACCGCAATCCGACAAAGTGATGAGTATACACATTTAAAGCAGGCGTACAGTGAAGTGAATGCAGATCCGGCTTCAAAGCAAATGTTTGACGGATTCCGACAAATTCAAATGAATCTGCAGCAAAAACAAATGATGGGTCAGGATATTTCTGAACAAGAAATACAACAGGCACAGTCAACAGTAGCCCTCGTGCAGCAGAATCCGAAAATTGCCCATCTCATGCAGGCTGAACAACGGATGAGCATGATTATTGGTGAATTAAATAAAGTCATTATGAAACCATTAGAGGACCTATATGGACAAATGTAAGACCTCATGCTAAAACCTCGGTGCAAACCGGGGTTTTTTTCGATAGTATGGTCATCTCCTCTGTTCTATAAATGAGTGAAAAATCATAAAAGTGATATAAGGGTAATTTCACCAAGAACAGGGGGCAACATAATGATTTATCGCTTGCTTGCGTTAAATATTGATGGCACGCTTCTTCAAACAAATGGAAAAATCCATAAGTCAGCAAAGGAAGCAATTGAATATGTACAGCAAAAAGGGATTTATGTAACGCTTGTAACATCGCGAAGCTTTCCTTCAGCAAAAAAAGTCGCTAAGGCATTAAAAATAAAGTCTCCGCTAGTCACTCATCAAGGAGCCTATATTGCTAGTACCGCGGAAAAGCCGATTTATGTAAAAAGGATTAATGAAGATATTACCTATGATACAGTTAGTTTTTTAGAGGCATTTCCGTGCCAAATCCGCTTAGTTCACGAACAATTTTCATTAGCGAATAAGTTAAAGCTAAACAATCATTTGTTAGCAAAAACGGTGTTTACTTCCGGAGACCCAGCTTTCTATTCCCAGCAATTTGTTTCTTCACTAAGTGAATATTTACATGACCAGCCGGTGACACCTCCCAAAATTGAGGTTTATTTTGAGGATAAGAATGACTTAAAGGATGCAAAAAGTGCTCTAGGTAAAATGTTTACTGAGATTGAAATCATCGAGCTTGATTCCTTACGTTTGGATATTGTCCCTGCTGGTGTTTCAAAGTTAACTGGATTGACTTACCTCGGGAAGCAGCTTGGAATTCGCAGGAGTGAAATGGTTTATATTGGTGATGGTCTCGATGATATTCCATTAATTGAAGCAGCAGGTCTTGGTGTTTCGATGTGGAACGCTGATTACGAGGTGAAAAGAGCCTCGGATTGGGTAACCAGGTCTGAAAATGAACATGGTGTCGCCTATATGGTAAAGGAACACTTCCGTAAACAACAGCCAATTGAGTTCTTAAGAAAGATGAATATCATTAAAAAATGAAATTTGAAGATATCAACGGCTGCAGCAGCCGTTGATATTTTAATGTAAAAATATACCATCTTATTGACCTTGTAATTGCAATTCGGTACACTTAAGGAAGTTTACTATTGAAAGGTGATATCATTGCGAATTTCGATAATAGGGTTAGAGGATGAAAGATTTAATCGCCCGCTCCAGCTGATTGCTAATTTGTTTTTTGAAGAATCAAAGATTTTAACCGGAAATCTGGAAGAAGCGGACATCCGGATAGAATTCCATTTACAAGTTCAGGAAAATATTTCTGTTTCAGCTGAATTAAAGGACAACTTCGGTAAAATATTTGCCGCTGAATATCAAAGGGAAATGCTCCCGACCGGTTCAGAAAAGGAAAGATTCAAACAAATAAAAAATGCTGTTGCCCATGTTTATTTAACCGTCCTGCAGGATTTGACAGGCATTTTGCAAAAGTGGGGCATTCTTACTGGGGTTAGACCGACGAAATTGCTTCACCGGAAAGTCCAAGAAGGTATTCCATTAGATGTTGCCCATCAGCAATTAAAGGCTGATTATTTAATCACTGATGAAAAGATTGAGTTGATGCAGCAAATTGTCGACCGCCAGCTCAGTGTTGTTCCTGACCTATATTCCCTGCAAAAAGAAGTCAGTATTTATATTGGGATACCGTTTTGTCCGACAAAATGTGCGTATTGTACTTTTCCTGCTTA
This sequence comes from Neobacillus sp. NPDC093127, assembly GCF_044754175.1. Taxonomy (NCBI): domain Bacteria; kingdom Bacillati; phylum Bacillota; class Bacilli; order Caryophanales; family Bacillaceae; genus Neobacillus; species Neobacillus sp. NPDC093127. The sequence goes on along the minus strand of NZ_JBIVOP010000006.1, from coordinate 178,374 downwards.
CGCAATTAACGGGCGCCAGGGCTCGGTGGATTCCTTCTTAGGAGGCCTTCATTATGAAATGAAGAAAATTGGTGCCTGGCTGAAGGAAAAAGGTGTCCGGATTACAACGGTCTATTATGGTGGAGGAACCCCGACCAGCATAACGGCAGAAGAGATGGATATGCTGTACGAAGAAATGTACTTGTCGTTTCCCGATGTTGAAAACATCCGTGAAATTACCGTTGAGGCAGGACGTCCGGATACGATTACCCCAGAGAAATTAGAGATTTTGAAAAAGTGGAATATCGACCGGATCAGTATTAATCCACAATCGTATACGCAAGAAACGTTAAAAGCGATTGGCAGGCACCATACGGTTACCGAAACGATTGAAAAGTATCACATGGCTCGAGCAAGCGGCATGAACAATATTAATATGGACTTAATTATTGGCTTGCCAGGTGAGGGTGTTCCTGAATTTACACATTCCTTAGTCGAAACGGAAAAGCTGATGCCTGAATCCTTGACCGTTCATACTTTATCATTCAAGCGCGCATCGGAAATGACTAAGAACAAGGAAAAATACAAAGTGGCGGACCGGGATGAAGTTGAAAAAATGATGGAGCTTGCAGAGGTGTGGACGGCGGACCATGGCTATGTACCATATTATCTTTATCGGCAAAAGAACATTCTCGGTAACCTAGAGAATGTCGGCTACTCGCTGCCGAATCAAGAAAGCATCTACAATATAATGATTATGGAAGAACAGCAGACAATTATCGGTCTCGGCTGCGGGGCAGCCAGCAAGTTTATTGATCCGGTTACCGGAAAAATTACCCACTTTGCCAATCCAAAGGACCCGAAAACCTATAATGACAGCTTTGAAGCTTATACTGAAGAAAAAATACAAATATTAAACGAGTTATTCTCAGAAAAAAGTTCTCCTGCCTGAATTATGGCAGGATTTTTTAATATAATTCGTTCTTAATAAAGGATTTCTCCGGAGGGGTATCGAATTATTACATGGATTGTCTCATACAATTCAATGGGGTAATAAATGCTTTCATTAATGGAGGGGAATATAGCTATGATGCAAACACCTTTAACGATGACTCAAATGATGGAAAGAGCTGAAAAGTATTTTCCAAAGAAACAGGTAATATCGAGAACGGCAAGCGGCATTCAGCGATTCACTTACAAACAAATTGCTGAGAGAACGAGAAGACTAGCCGACAGCCTAACAAAATTAGGGGTTGCAAAAGGCGATAGGGTAGGAACATTAGCGTGGAATCATCACCGTCACTTAGAAGCCTATTTTGCCATCCCTTGTATGGGTGCCGTACTGCACACAGTAAACATCCGATTATCACCCCAGCATATTTCCTACATTATTAATCATGCAGAGGACAAGGTACTCCTTGTTGACTCAGACATCCTGCCATTACTCGAAAGCTGTGCTGCTGAATTAAAGTCAGTAAAGGCATATATTATCATGACAGATGAAAAGGATCTCCCAGAAACAACACTCTCCCCAGTCTATCATTATGAAAAACTATTAGCTGATGCAAATCCGGACTATCACTACCCGGAAGATTTGGATGAAAACGATCCAGCGGGAATGTGCTATACATCGGCAACCACTGGAAATCCAAAGGGCGTTGTTTATTCCCACCGCGGGATTGTTCTCCACAGCATGGCACTTGGCCTTGCGGATAGTGCCGCATTAAGCGAAAAAGATATTGCGCTTCCAGTTGTGCCGATGTTCCATGCCAATGCATGGGGGATGCCATTTTCCGCCGTCTGGTTTGGAACTTCTCTAGTCCTGCCTGGGCCCTATTTTACACCAAAGTTACTTGCAGAGCTTATTGAGCAGGAAAGAGTTACCGTAACGGCTGGAGTTCCGACCATCTGGCTCGGCTTGTTAAAGGAACTTGATGAAGGCGCCTATGACCTGAGCAGCTTAAGAGGGGTATTATGCGGCGGCTCTGCAGCACCGAAAGGGATGATTAAGGCATTTGAACAACGTCATAACATTCCATTCATGCATGCGTATGGCATGACGGAGACCAGTCCGCTCGTGGTCATTTCCACTCTAAAAAGCTACCAAGAAGAATTGGATTACGAGGAAAGATTAGAATTGAGGGCAAAGCAAGGAACCCTTGTACCGGGATTAGAAATCAAAATCTTAGGAAAAGACGGTGAAGTTGTCTGGGATGGCAAAGAAATGGGCGAATTGTGTATTAAAGGGCCATGGATTGCCTCCGAATATTATAAAGACGAGAGAACCGAAGACGCCTTCCGTGATGGCTGGCTCCATACCGGCGATGTTGTCACGATTGACGAAGAAGGGTTTGTGAAAATAGTTGACCGGACAAAAGATTTAATTAAGAGCGGCGGCGAATGGATTTCTTCGGTTGACTTAGAAAATGCATTAATGGCACATGACGCCGTATTTGAAGCGGCAGTTGTTGCTGTTCCTCATGAACAATGGCAGGAGCGTCCTTTCGCCTGCGTCGTTTTAAAGGAATCCTATAAAGGAAAAACAACGAAAGAAGAGCTGTTAGAATTCTTAAAACCACAGTTTGCCAAATGGTGGATTCCAGATGATATCTTGTTCCTTGATGAAATTCCAAAGACTTCTGTAGGGAAATTTCTGAAGATGACATTAAGGGATCAAGTGCAAAAAGAAGCACTAAGAAAAGGTTAGGAAATGGGGGCAAAGGGCTTTAAGCCTTTGTCCCCATTTCAATGGGAGGTAAAATTCATTATATTGGGAAAAGTGTTTTTATTCCATTCAATCCCATTATATAATGGGATTGAATGAAGAAAATGGGGGGAGTTTGTCGTGTCAATCAATTTTGTTACGGATAAGGTGAATTTGAAAGTAGTTGGCCGTGTTGCAACGGTGGAGATGAACAGACCGGAAGCTTTAAACGCAATGGATACTGATATGATTAAGGGGCTTGTCTGTAAGCTAAAAGAAATTGGTGAATCTGACGATATTGATATTGTTGTGTTAAGCGGTAAAGGAAAAGCCTTTTCGGCAGGCGGGGATATTAAAACGATGCTTTCAAACATGGATGAGAGCGATTTCTTTCCAGTGATGGACTGTATTAGTGAATTGATTATTACACTTTACAGCATTCCGAAACTAACAATCAGCGCCATATCAGGTGCCGCGGCAGGATTGGGATTCAGTTTAGCATTAGCAACAGACTATATCATTGCTGAGAAAACAAGCAAACTGGCAATGAATTTTATCGGCATCGGTCTGATTCCTGATGGTGGAGCCCATTTCTTTTTGGAAAAAAGAGTTGGTGAAACAAAAGCAAAGCAAATTATCTGGGATGGAAAAATGATGGGTGCCGAAGAAGCACTAAAGCTGGGGCTTATTCAGGAATCAGCTGAAGATGGTATTCAAGAGACGTTAGATGCTAGAATAACGGAATGGTTAAGCCGCCCAGTACAAGCAATGATTAAAACGAAAAAAATAATGGCAGAAAAGAACCGCCCACAATTGCTAAAAATATTAGAGTTAGAAAAATACGGTCAGCAAAAAATGCGGGAAACCCTTGATCATCAAGAAGGCATCAAGGCATTCATCGAAAAAAGAAAACCAAAATTCATCGGAAAATAAAACAACGAAGCCAATCGGCTTCGTTGTTTTATTAAGAATGAAATAGCAGCAGTTTACCACTTGGTGAAGTGCAGCGGTGTGTCCGCTCTAATAAGTTTTTCTCTGATAATAGTTGTTCCCCTTGCTTCTTGGCAGAATCATCATTTTCAGCTTGAAAGGCTTCATCTAAAATCTTTTCACCATTTTCTTCAAAGGCAGTTAATTTATACGTTTTCATTTTAATATCCCCTTTTTAATAGAATACTATAATATTTTCACATAATTCGTTCAATTGCGCAAAAAGAAAATGAAACCTAAATATGTTATATTCGTATTAAAGTAAGAGAGGAGTGTGTGAAATGGTTCTTAAACTAGAACATGTCACGAAACGGTTTGGGAAATTTACCGCTGTAGATGATTTATCGTTAGAGATTCCTGAAAAAGAAATGTTTGGCTTTTTAGGGGCAAATGGTGCTGGGAAAACGACAACATTTCGGATGATATTAGGCTTGCTTGATACGAGCGGAGGACAGATTACCTGGGACGGAAAGCCAATCAATTATTCCACCAGCCATTTGGTCGGCTATCTTCCCGAGGAAAGAGGCTTGTACCCGAAGCTAAAAGTCCGTGATCAAATCGTCTATTTAGCGAGATTAAGAGGGATGCCGAAAAGCAAGGCACTGATTGAATTGAAATCTTGGCTTGAGCGCTTTAAAATCCCGGAGTATGAGAATAAAAAGGTGGAAGAGCTATCAAAGGGGAACCAACAGAAAATCCAATTCATTGCAGCGGTTGTACATAATCCAAAATTATTAATCCTTGATGAGCCATTTAGCGGACTTGACCCGGTAAATGTTGAAATGCTAAAGGAAGCTGTCTTAGCCTTGAAAGAAAATGGAGCGACCATCGTGTTTTCGAGTCACCAAATGCACCATGTGGAAGAAATGTGTGAACATCTTTGTATCATGCATAAAGGAAGTCCGGTTGTGCACGGCGGATTAAAGGAAATCAAGCGTTCATTTGGTAAAAAGAATCTAGTCATCCATGCAGATTTCCCATTAGAATCATTGGAGAATTATCCTGGTGTAGTCAAGGCGAAAACGACAATGGAAGGAATTCAACTTCAGATTGAAGGAGAAGATATTGCCGAAAAGATCCTGAAAGAGATTGTCGGTAAAGGATTTATCAGAAAGTTCTCCCTTGAAGAGCCTTCTTTAAATGATATTTTTATCGAGAAAGTAGGTAATTCTTATGAATAGTTTCTGGATTATCTTGTTTCATACTTATTTAAATAAACTGAAAAGTAAATCGTTTATTATCACAACCATTATTACGGTGGTAATTGTATTAGCTCTGACAAACATTAATAATATTATCGATATGTTTGATAAAAATGGCGGGAAAGACAAGGTGGCCGTACTCGATGAATCAGGCCAGCTTTATGAGCCTTTTAAGAAGCAGGTTAACACCATTAATAAAGATATTAATCTTACACTTTACCAAGGCAGTGAAAAAGAGGCGGAAAAAGCAGTAGAAAAAGGCGATTTTAAAGGAGTCATTCAATTACGGTATAATAACGAGAAATTACCGGAGGCAACCTTTAAAGCCATGAGTATCGCAGATTCCGCCCTGTTTACAGACCTGCAAACAGGGTTACAGCAATTGAAAACGATGCTGGCAGCTTCTCAAATCAATTTGGCGCCTGCACAGCTGCAAAAGCTTTATGAACCGGTTTTGTTTGAGAAATTTGCCCTTGAGAAAAATGCAAAGACGGAAGAAGAACTTAATCAAGCTAGAGGTCTTGTCTATGTTTTGCTGTTTATCATTTATTTTTCTGTCATTATGTACGCTACGATGATTGCAATGGAAGTGGCGACGGAAAAGTCTTCACGGGTAATGGAAATATTAATCTCGAGTGTCTCGCCGATTAAGCAAATGTTTGCCAAAATAATTGGGATCGGGCTTTTAAGTCTAACCCAATTAGCTGCGTTTCTAATCGTAGGTTACTTCTCGTTAACAAGGAATTTAGAGACATTAAAAGAAGGATTTTTTGGCGTATATGGATTCAGCGATATTCCGATTGGAACAATTGTCTATGCGGTGATTTTCTTTATTCTAGGCTATTTTCTTTATGCAACACTTGCGGCCTTTTTGGGCTCGCTTGTCAGTCGGATTGAAGATGTGCAGCAAATGATTACCCCGATGACGTTCCTTGTGGTTGGCGGATTTATGATTGCCATGTTTGGTCTTGGAAAACCAGATGCAGCATTTATTACCATCACCTCGTATATCCCTTTCTTCACACCAATGATAATGTTTTTGCGTGTGGGCATGCTGACACTCCCTGCTTGGGAGGCAATTTTAGGGATTGCCATCCTTATAGCAACCATTGTTGCTTTAGCAGTATTTGGCGCACGAGTTTACCGTGGCGGTGTCCTAATGTACGGGAAGTCCAACTCTTTTAAAGATATTAAAAAAGCATTGCAATTAACAAAGAACGAGTAAATACTTTATGGGCTTCACTATTTTTAGTGGGGCTCTTTATTATTTTGGAAAGAGAACGTGCATTCGTTTTTCGGAAGTGCTACAATGGAGAAAAGACGATGAAAGGAATTTTTTATGAAAAAAATTTCGTTTGTACATGCAGCGGACCTGCATTTGGACAGTCCGATGGTCGGATTAAGTCATTTGCCAACAAGCATCTTTACAAGAGTGAAAGAAAGCACCTTTACCGCATTAAGAAAACTTACGGAGACAGCAATCGACCAACAGGTTGACTTTGTTATTTTAGCAGGTGATTTATTCGATGGAGAGGACCGCAGCTTACGCGCACAATCACGCTTTCGGACGGAAATGCTGAAGCTGGCAGAAAAGGAAATCCCCGTTTATATCATCTTTGGTAATCACGATCATTTAAATGGTTCATGGGTCCATCTTGAAATGCCCCCGAATGTTCATGTTTTTCAAAGTGAGGTAGAAGCAAAGGTCCTGCAGACAAAGAGCGGCGAAATCGTTCATCTTTACGGCTTCAGCTATCCGACTCGGCATGTATTTGCTAGAAAAATAGATGATTATATGAAGAATTCAGGGGCTGACTTTCATATTGGCATCCTTCACGGCAATGAAAGTTCGGGGACGGAGCATGATAACTATGCCCCCTTTTCTGTTAGCGACCTACAGGAAAAAGACTATGATTATTGGGCCTTAGGCCATATCCATAAACGAGCAGTCTTGTCTGAAACCCCTCCAATTATTTATCCAGGCAATATTCAAGGTCGAAATAAGAAGGAAACTGGCAGTAAAGGGTTTTATCATGTCACGTTAACTGAACTTGAAGCAAAAAAAGACTTTGTAGAAACGTCAGATATCGTTTGGGAAAAAGTTGATGTTGATGCCGCTTCAGCTAGTAGTTTTCACGATGTTCTTCAATTATGTCAATCTACCATTGCACACTTTAGAAGGGACAAAACAGGAACACTATTAACACTTTTATTGAAAAATATACAATTGGAAGATGACCAAGAAAAAAGAAGCTTGAATAGTGAGCTTTTAGATCTCCTGTTAGAAGAGGAAAAAGAGGAAGAGTCATTTGTATGGGTAGTGGATTTAACCATCACGGAAAGTCAGCAAATTGACAAAGAGCAATTGAAAAAGGAGGCAAATTTTTATGCGGAGCTTTTTGAAACCATAGATCATTATGATGATATAGATAACTGCTTGGCTCCCCTGTATGAGCACCAACTTGGGAGAAAATATTTATCTCATTTACTTGTGACAGAGCAGGAAGAGCTAATTGAAAAAGCAGAGAAATTGCTAATTGAATTACTTTTTCAATCTTAATAGAATGGAGCAGAGGCTGATTGAAAATTCTTGAGATGCACATATACGGCTATGGCCAATTAGAGAATATTAAAATTACGAACCTTGCCGATTTTCAGGTTTTCTTTGGCGAAAACGAGGCTGGCAAGTCCACAATTATGGCCTTTATCCATGGCATATTATTCGGTTTTCCAACTAGACAGCAATCTGAGCTCCGCTATGAGCCAAAACATGGCAGCAAATATGGCGGCAAAATCAGAATTCATCATGAAGAGCGGGGTTACGCTGTTATCGAGCGTGTTAAAGGGAAAGCGGCAGGCGATGTTAAGGTAGTCATGGACAATGGAATTATTGGCGGCGAGGAACTGCTTAAGGAATTAGTAGCGAACTTTGATAAAAGCTTATTTCAGGCTATTTATTCCTTCAATTTAAATGGACTGCAAAACATCCATCAAATGAAAGGCGAAGATATTGGTAAATTCCTGTTTTCTGCGGGAACATTAGGAACAGAACGGTTGTCAAAAACCGAAACAGTCCTCCAGAAAGAGCTGGATTCCCGCTTCAAGCCCTCAGGAAAGAAACCACTATTGAATGAAAAATTACAAGCCCTTCATGAACTAAATGGAGAATTGAAAAGAGCAGCAGCAAAAAATAATGAATATGAAAACCTGATTGAAAAAGGAGAAAGCCTCCAGCAGGAAATGATAGCGATAAACAGACAGCTTGAAGTAATTGGGGAAAAGGTCGAAAAACTAAATGAATGGAAAAGAATAGAATCGATCGTAAAAGAAGAAAAATGGACAAGGAAAGAGCTTGACGAGCTGGGAGAATTCGAGTTCCCTGCGCGCGGTATTGAAAGACTCGAAAAAATAAATCAGCTTATCCATCCATATAACGCCGAGATCATCAGCATCACCACAAGGATAGAAAACTTGAAAAAAGAATTAGCTGCGCTTCAGCCTGAGGAAGATTTCCTTGAAAACGAGCCCGCTATCGTAACATTACTTGATCAAGTTCCACTTTATGAACAAATGAAGCTTGAGAAGCAGCAATGCGAAACAAAACTAGTAGAGTTTGAAGAAAAACTGTCCGTTACAAAAGAGAAGCTTCATCTTCCACTAAATGAAGAAGATATATTTGAAATTAATACAAATATTTATATGAAAAGTCAGGTAGAAATGGCTGTTAGGAAAAGACAAAAACTAGTTGAAGTAAAGGCAGAGTTAGAAGAGCGTTATCTTGAAGAAAAAAACCTGTTAGAAGAAATGGAAAAGGGGGTTCGGGCGGCAGAGAGCCGAATTCTTGCTAAGCAGGATCGGTTACTGCTTGAGGAAGAAATAAGTTACGGAAATGATAAGAAGGGTTTAGAAGGGGAATTAAAGGCCTTACAAGACAAAATTGAATTCTATCAACTGGCAAATGAACGGGATAAAGCCTCAAGGGCAAGCATTAAAAAGCAAAAGAGGGTTCAGTTTTTTCTCATCGGGTTGATATTAGTTGGGCTGACATTATACAGCATACTAACAAAGCAGTGGGATGTTTTATTTTTAGGAGCCTTGGGCTTTATTGTCATTGCCATTTTTATGACAAAAAGCTCGAAGCAGCCGAAAGAAGAGGAAATGAATCAAACGCTAGATGATTTAAGGGAAAAGGAAAAGCAGTTAATCGAAAAACTCCATGCAGCTGAATATAAGGATATCACAAAGATTGAGGAACAATTAAAGCTCGATAATTACCGGAGGGAAGAGCTGCAAATCTTAAAAATCAAGCTTAAACAGCAGCAATCCCAATATGAAAAGATCATTGCAAAATTTGAAGAATGGGAATTGGAGTCGGATCAAAATAAAGAAAAGCTGATATCCATAAGCAATGAATTAAAGATACCAGAATATTTTGCTACAACCTTTTTGCTAGAGGCTTTTGAACTGATTGAACAATATAAATCAGCCTGCAGAGAGAAAAAGCAATTACTTTCAAGACTGGCGCAAATTAACCAGCAACAAAACAAATTAGTAGAAGATCTTAATCACTATGAGAATCGCTTTTTACTAGAAAGAGGGTTAGATTTACAAAATTCCGCATATTTATTGCGAAACAAGCTTAAAGAAGAGCATGAAAAGCAAATAAAGTGTCAAGAGAGACGGACAAAGCTTACCGACCTTGAAGCAGATTTAAAACAAAAGTCACAGGAGCGAGACCATCTACAGTCAGAATATAACAAGCTAGTTAATGCTGCAAAGGTAGAAACTGAGCAGCAATTCTATGAACTTGGTGCAATAGCTGAAAAACGAATTAAGCTTCTCGAAAGACTTGAAAACATCGAAAGTCAGCTTGCGTATTCGATACTTTCCAAACAGGTTAGGGAAACATTTTTGTCCATTCATAATAGCGATCAATTAATAACTGAATGCCATCACGAAGCCCAATATTTACAATCAAAATTAAAAAAGCTCCAGGAGGAACAAGCATCAATTAAGTACGAAATTCAACTACTAGAAGATGGCGGTGTTTATTCAGATATCCTTCATCACTACAAGCAGAAAAAATTTGAATTAGAAGAAGCAGCGAAAGAGTGGTCGGTTTATTGCTTAGCTCAGGATATCTTATCGAGTACGATTGAAAAATATAAAAGTGTCCATTTACCAAGGATGCTTGCAAAAGCGGAAGAATACATGTCATTTCTTACTAATGGCAGCTATCAAAGAATTCACCTTCAAAAGACAGGCCCTGGTTTCTTGGTTGAACGCGAGGACCGTACCCTATTTGAAGCGAATGAGCTAAGCCAAGCAACGACGGAACAGTTATATGTATCAATCCGTCTGGCATTGGCGGCCACGCTTTATGAAAACTATCAGTTTCCAATTATTATCGATGATAGCTTTGTCAATTTTGATGCGAAAAGAACGCAAAAAGTGATTGAACTGCTTAAAAAGATGGAGCGGAATCAAATCTTATTTTTCACTTGTCATGCACACTTACTCAAGCTTTTCCGGAAGGAAAATATTTTTTCATTAGAAAAAGGTGCTGTTCAGATAATTTCATAGAGTGTTAGTTGGATATGTTATACTCTTACTATGGGAAGGAGCGTGAATAGGTTGGGCAAAGGAATTTTAACTTATGATATAGGAGCACAGGTTGAATTATTTCTTCTAATAAAAAGTTCAACAAAAGGGACTGCGAGTAACGGAAAGCCGTTTTTGACGTTAATTCTGCAAGATCAAAGTGGTGAAATTGAGGCGAAACTCTGGGATGCGGGTGAAGAAGACGAAAAGAATTATGCAGCCCAGAATATTGTCAAAATAGTTGGGGATGTGCAAAGTTACCGCGGGAAAAGTCAGTTGAAAATTCGCCAAATACGGAGAACTGGACCTGCCGATGGTGTGAAGCTCGACGATTTCCTTGAGACTGCGCCAATAAGCCAGGAAGAAATGGTCAGTAAGCTAACCCAGTATATTTTTGAAATGAAGAATCCTAACATCCAAAGGATTACCCGCCACTTAATCAAAAAGCATCAAAAGGCCTTTTTGGAATACCCGGCAGCAACTAAAAATCATCATGAATTTGTTTCTGGGCTTGCTTATCACGTTGTGAGCATGCTTGATTTGGCCAAGGCGATTGCTTCTTTATATCCTAGCCTTGATAAGGACTTGCTATATGCCGGAGTTATTTTACATGATATGGGTAAGGTAACGGAGTTATCGGGACCGATTTCAACGGTATATACGATTGAAGGGAATTTGCTTGGACATATTACCATTATGATTAATGAAATCGGCAAAGCGGCTGAAGACCTTGGCATTTCTGGGGAAGAGGTACTTATTCTCCAGCATCTTGTCCTTAGTCACCATGGAAAGGCCGAATGGGGAAGTCCGAAACCACCATTAATAAAGGAGGCAGAGATTCTTCATTACATTGATAACCTTGATGCAAAAATGAATATGCTTGACCGTGCATTAGAAAGAGTGAAACCTGGTGAGTTTTCCGAGCGAATTTTTGCCTTGGATAACCGGTCATTTTATAAGCCTGTTTTTCATAAATAACCCTAAATGGGTTATTTTTTTTATCGGAAAAGAATATTTTTGTGATAGCCGAATAAGTTGTAATAAAAAGTGGACAACCACTGTTGAAGGGAGCAGGAGAAATTGACTATACCAATTTGGATTTATGCAGTTGTGGTTGGAATTGCTGTAAGTGCACTAATGGCAATCAAAACAGGCAGAGAAGAGCGGCAGTTAGAGCTTGAAAACATTGAACAAGAAGGGGAAATCTATATTAAACGCTTGGAGCAAGAAAAGGAAATGCGCCGGGAAGGAGAAGAATAAAAAAAGGAGGGACTCATGCCCAGAGTCTCTCCTTTTACATTATTGTTGTGCTGATGGTTGTGGCTTAAGCGCGTCTTTTAAGTCTTTGTCGCTTACTTTTACGTTTGCGTCTTTAAGTTCACGCTGCATTGCTTTATTAATGTCTTCGTTTGTTAATTTCTTTGATTTAACTTCCTTTTCAAGCTCTTTCTTCATTTCTGCAAATGGCTTTTTCTCTTTCTTTTCTGTTACTTGGATAATATGATATCCATGTTCTGTCTTAACTGGTGCACTAATTTCATTAACCTTAAGAGCATATGCTGCCTTCTCAAATTCAGGAACCATTGCTTTAGGACCAAACCAGCCTAAGTCACCGCCATTTTGTGCGGAACCTGTATCTGTTGAATATTCCTTTGCTACTTCGTCAAATTTAGCGCCGCCATCTAGCTTTTTCTTTACTTCATTTGCTGTAGCTTCATCCTTAACAAGTATATGGCGAGCCTTTATATCAGGATATGTATCGTAATAATCCTTTAATTCTTTTTCAGTTACCTTAACGTCTTTGAGTGCCGCTTGTTCTTGCATCATGCCAAGCTTCATCGTTTTCTTTAAATCATCTTCGCTCTTATAGCCATATTGGGCAAGGGTAGCTTCAAAATTTGCTCCTAGGTCAGCTTTTAATTGATCAATTTTTTCATTTAGTTCTTTATCCGTTACTTTGTATTTCTTGGAAAGAACTTTTTCAAATACAAGCTGTTGAAGGGCTTGGTCTCCGTACTTCTCCTTCATCGTCTTGTAAAGCTCATCTTGTGTAACATTTCCTGCCTTGCTTTCTGCAACTGTAGTAGAACCGCTTTGACCACAAGCGCCTAATGTAAGAACGCCGCCAGCTAATGTGAGGGCTAATATCCATTTCTTCATGATGAATCTCTCCTAAATAGTAAATTTCTTGTGAGTTAATTTGTCCACAATGTTTACTATAACATAAATGGGAACCACTGCAAAAATATAAGCAGTGTTAGTTTATTAAATTTTCGCAACAGTTTGTAACACAAACGAAAAGCGATGAGGCATACCTCATCGCTTCGATTTTTTAGCGGATTGTTTGCTATAGGCATAAAACCAACTATTCAGTCTTACCTTAATAATTGGATTATGTATATAAAATTTCCAGGTAGGAAGAGATTAGTAAGATTGTGATAAGAACATTAATGGTGCGAAACACCTTATGTTGGTTTTCTTCCGGGATTTCCTTTTGAATACAAAGAGAATTGGTCATTTTATTTACATAAAACAAGATAAAAATGGCAAAGACAATAAATACGGAGATCATCTATGATTCCCTCCCTGTTGTTCGTATTATTCTTTATACAATATCAAATATTACGAAAAAAAGATAGTTATAAAGAATGGAAGAATATAGAGTTTATTTAAATGATTATTTTTTAGATATTCAAAAAAAGGTTTACCCAAGCCTTTAAAAGGTTAATAATGAACTTAGTGTATTGTATCGGTTTGAAAAGAGGGCTAGTGTATGAATGAACATGAAATGCTATTGGAAAGAATTAATCTTCTTGAATATCATCAGAAGCTGTTAATAAAGCTGCTAAAAAACCCTGAGCTTAAATTTTATCAATTAATGATTGAAAACGGGATAACTGAGCAGGAAGAAGAAAAGTTTTATTATTTATGTGACGAATTGAGCATGAAATTAGAAGAACAAAAAGCGGAGGGGTATGTCTACTTTCAACCGCTTTTCGATGAATTATCAGCATCTTTACCAGCAAAATTGTCTATGAAAGAAGTAATAAATACATGCCTCGCTCAAAATCTCTATAAGCCTTTGTTTCAGGAGTTAGGAAAATACTTATAAAGAATTCTTAAGCAAGTTCTTGTTCTGTTTTTACAGCCTTTTTTAGTTTACCGTTTTCTTCAACTAACTCATTTTCAATATTATGGAAAGATCGCTCGAAAATGCCCATAAAATCGTCACCATAAATGTTGCGGACAATCGCCATCATTTCAATAATATCCGGAAATTTACCATACAAATCTCGCAGCGGCAAAGCGCCCGAAAATGCTGCATTTCCATCCGGTTCATAGGTTTCCAATAGTTGAAGTAAAATCTCTTCCCCCTGATCAGTGAGCTTAATGTACGTATTTCGTTTGTCATTCTCTTTCTTCGAAAATTTCAACAAGCCTCTTTCTTCTAACTTTTTTGAAAAATTAAAAGCTGTTGAGACATGCATAACCCCGAACTTGGCAACATCAGATATGGAAGCGCCATTTAAATGGTAGGCAATCCAAAGGATATGATGCTCATTAATATTTAAGTCAAAGGGTTTAATCCATTGCTGCCAGTCTTTCTCAATTGATTTCCATAAGGCTTTACTTAATTGCGCAATTCTTTGACTAAAGAGAAGCGCTTCCTTCATTGAATATTGTTTCTCCGTCATCCCTATTTTCACCTACTTTTATATTTCTCTATTATCATTATGCCAATAAAATAAAAATTAATAAAGATATAAATTCACAAAATCTTTAGAAATTGAGAAAAATTATGTTGGAATTTAAATTTTCAGAAACTTTAGCTGTTAAATTGTCCACACCTCTATATTTTTGAGGAGATACCTTGTTCATAGGAATGGACGGTGAAACATATAAATAGTTACAACAGTTGTTAGAAATTTCTAATACAGGTAGGGGGATAAAAAATGAAGAGTATCGCTGTGATGTTTTTTATCTTAAGTATTGTTCTGTTTTTGGGAACATGTAAATATATTTTGGATTTAAAAAGACCTGGTGTTTATCCACCTAAACAAGTCTTAAAGAAACGAGCAGCAGCATTAGCGGGTGGCGGAGGAATCTTCTTGCTGGCTGCTTTTATGCTGTCCTATTTTTTATAGAGATTTGAATTTAAGAAAAGAACCCAAGAGGGTTCTTTTCTTAATAATGATCAGTTGCATTATTTTTGAATGACGGAAGCTGAAGTTAATTTCGTTCTCTTAAAGATGGATTGTGCGATTGGATACAAAATAACCATTATTACGGTATTGAGTGCAATGGCTGGTAACACACCGGCTGCAAATAGTACGGCAAAAGTTTTTGGCAAACCTACAATGAAATAGGCAGATGCTAAAAACACCGAGCCTGAAACTAATGTTCCTAAAGCTGACAATACACCAACACTAACAATTGAGTTACGGTATTTTTTTAAAGCCAAAAACAAACCGAAAAATAGTAACGCGGTAACAGGCTTATCAATGATATTAGGAATTTGTCCGCCAGGGAATCCGGTTGTTAATGCAGATAATATTCCGGTCACAATGGACAGAAGCAGGACACTTTTGATCTCTGGAACAAGAATAATCCCTAAAAACATCATCGCCAGCATCATGTCTGGCTTAATACCAAAAAAGTTTGGTGTTACAGTGTGCAAGACTACCCCAATCCCGGCTAAAAGTGCTAAAATTACAAGGTTTTTCGTATTCATTTCTCATCTCTCCTCTGCTCTTCTAAGCAATGTTTGTTCCTCCCGCAGTGCACTCATTGCCTGCGGCGAAAAACTTACCATCATTATAACATATTAATATTATATTAATAAAGATATAATTTTCAGATAATTGTCTTACCCCGAGAATTATAGTTGATTATTAATAGCAGCAGCCATTTCCTGTAAGATTTGTGCTGAATAATCACTTTGATTGTTTTTCCAAACTGCCCCGAAACCATCCCCTTTTCCATAGCGCGGTATCAAATGCATATGGTAATGAAAGACGGATTGCCCCGCATGTTCTCCGTTATTATTGATGGTGTTTAAGCCAATCGGTTCAAATTCTCTTTTTAATGCGTTAGCAATTGCAGGAACCACTTCAAATAGATTTCTCGCCATTTCAGGAGTTAATTCAAATAAATTCTCTTTATGTACCTTCGGAATGACGAGAGTATGTCCTTTTGTCACCTGACTAATATCTAAAAAAGCCATGACATGCTCATTTTCAAATACCTTTGCCGCTGGTATTTCCCCGTTAACAATTTTACAAAAAATACAATCGCTCATGAATAACACAGCCCCTTCAAATCGTTTGTATTATTTTACCACAGGAGATAAAAAAGAAAAAGGCAGGATCCGCATGGAATCCTGCCCTCTCGAAGGGGAATTGCTTCAAAGGAACGTTCAATTAGGAGTGTTCTTTGATAAACACCTCATTTTCGTAGAGTGTTTTTTTATAAAGAGACATCATTGTTCAAGCTGACCATCCCCTATTTGTTTTTATTGGTTTTCCTAACCTTTAAAAACGGGTCGCGATCTGCGGTAAACACCTCATTTGCCGTTTATTTTTTTACGATAAACAGTTTGGTGTTGAACTCAAAATGGTTTTGATGCACAGTGTACAAAACAACCATCCCCTTATTTGAAACGATTGGAAGCTCACTTGTTTGAAATGTTATTGTCTTTAACAGACACCTCATTTCAAGTTTTGATGAATTTCTTCATCTTAGTCAGTTGTTTCCCCTTCGAATATTATGATGTCCGACAGCAAAAGAAATATACAAAAATATAACGAAAAAGTGAATCCCTATTTTTATTAGTTGTATTTTGGTAAAATAAACAATAATCATGTTATACGGAAGGACGTTGCCAATGTCTTTATTATCAATCGAAAATCTTGTGGGTGGATATACAAGAAACCCTGTGTTAAAGGATGTTTCCTTTGAGGTTCAGGAGGGGGAGCTGGTCGGACTTATAGGCTTGAATGGGGCTGGGAAAAGTACAACTATCAAACATATTATCGGCTTAATGGAGCCGCACCAAGGGGCAATTAAAATAAAGGGAAAAACCTTTACTGAAGACAAAGAAGCTTATCGACGGATGTTCACCTTCGTTCCGGAAACACCAGTTTTATATGAAGAACTAACACTGGAAGAGCATTTGCGGCTTACCGCCATGGCTTACGGTTTAGATGAGCCCACTTATAAGGAACGCGTTCCTAAGCTGCTGTCAGAATTTCGTATGGAAAAACGATTAAAATGGTTTCCGGCTCATTTCTCCAAAGGGATGAAACAAAAGGTGATGATCATGTGTGCCTTCCTCGTCCAGCCATCACTTTATATTGTTGATGAACCATTTGTTGGCCTGGATCCGCTTGGTATTCAATCACTGCTTGATTTGATGAAAAAAATGAAAGAAAACCGTGCTGGTATCTTAATGTCGACGCATATTCTGGCAACAGCGGAAAAGTATTGTGACCGTTTTATCATCCTGCATGAAGGAAAGATTCGTGCCAAAGGGACTTTGGAAGAGCTAAGGGAGCAATTCACCATGCCTTCAGCATCTTTAGATGATTTGTATATTCAATTGACGAAGGAAGAAAATTATGTTTGATGATAAAAAGCTTTGGAAGGAGCGGGCTGGCGGCCGCGTTAAAGATTTAGGAAGATATTTACGATACATATTTAATGGCCATCTTGTGATTGTGTTGTTGTTCCTGGTTGGAACAGGTGCGTTTTATTATCAAAAATGGATTGTAACACTCCCAGCTGGATTCCCTGCCGAACTCATTATCGCAATTCTTATCGGATTATTGTTGACGTACAGTCCTGTTTATAATTTTCTCCTTGAAGCGGATCAGGTATTTTTAATCCCGCTGGAAAATAAATTAAAGGGATACTTCCTGCGTTCCGGGGTAATAAGTCTGGCATTTCAAGGGTATATTCTCTTAATGGTTCTAGCAGTACTTATGCCGATGTATGCCCATATTAACAGCACAGGCTTTCGTTTATTTGTCCCATTCCTGGCTGCTTTGTTAATTGTTAAAGCCTGGAATATGGCCGTTGATTGGAGAATCCACTATTTCGTCCAGCCTTCTGTAAATAGATGGGACATGGTTGTCCGTTATTTTTTAAATGCAGTTTTTACGTATTTGTTATTAAAACAAGCAAACCTGCTATTCCTGTTGCTGATGGTTGTGGTCATGGCGTTTTATTATCGTTCATTTTTTGTTCGAACAAGAAATATGGGGCTCAAATGGGATAAATTAATTGACGGAGAAGAGAAGCGAATGGCTTCCTTTTACCGCCTCGCCAATATGTTTACCGATGTGCCGCAGTTAAAAGCTACCGTTAAAAGGAGAAAATGGCTCGACATTTTTATTAATCGAATCGCTTTTGCAGAGGACAAGACCTTTCTTTATTTGTTTTCACGGGCATTTTTGCGCTCATCGGATTATTTGGGGCTTTTTATCCGCTTAACGGTCATTGGCGCACTTGGTATCTATTTTATTTCTTTTGGCTTGGGGCAACTGCTGCTTAGCGTTTTATTTTTATATTTAACCGGGTTTCAACTGCTGCCCCTTTGGAATCATCATCAAAACAAGCTTTGGGTTGACTTATATCCAGTTGCACCAAAAAGTAAACTTGCAGCTTTCCATAAGCTAATGATGGTCATTTTATTAGTTCAAACGGCAATTTTTGCTTTATTTATCCTAATTAAAGGTGAAATATTGATTGCACTGTTAGTATTATTGGCAGGTGCTGTGTTTCGTTTTTTATTCGTTTATCTATACAGTAAAAAACGGTTGAAAGTATAGTTGGAAATCTCCTTTCGCAATGAAGGGAGATTTTTTTTGAAACTTTTGTGCGGATGCCGTCGTAATGTAGGTTAAGTTAGCGGAGAAGGGTGCGGAATTACATGAACGAATATGAATTAAAGGTTTACGAAGAAGTAGAAGAATGGAAACGGAAATTAATGAGACGCTCAGGAATGATGAATCGATTATCGAAAAAAGCCCAAGGGAAAATAAATGGCTGGATTCCCGAGAAGGTTCATGAGGTAATGACGGAGAGCATAAAGGCAATGGTAAAAGCCACCTTATTTGGTTCGCAGGCAACAACAATCAAAGATCAGGCACGCGGGTTAACACTTGCTGAAAGAGATGAATTGGCACCCAGGAAAATTGCTGCCTACCAGAAGACAGCAGTGGTAGAGGGTGCGGGAACCGGCGCGGGAGGAATACTACTTGGTCTCGCGGACTTTCCCTTATTACTCACCATTAAGATGAAATTTCTGTTTGAAGCAGCTTCCGTTTATGGTTTTAATACAAAAGAATATGAAGAAAGGTTATTTATTCTCCAAGTATTTCAGCTTGCGTTTTCAAGTAATGAAATTCGCAGAACTACATTATCCGATATTGAAAATTGGGAAAGCCGCAAACATGACCTGGTTGAAATGGATTGGCGAAAGTTTCAGCAGGAATATCGAGATTATATTGACCTTGCGAAGTTATTCCAGCTTGTCCCGGGTATTGGTGCGATTGTCGGTGCCTATGCCAATAATAATCTTTTAAAGCAGTTAGGTGAAACTGCAATGAACGCCTATCGCCTGAGGCTGCTGCAAAAATCCCCTGAACTATGAGTGTCAGGGGATCAAATATTATTCATTTCCGTGAATTTTAATTGCTGCTGTTCCCAGTGTTTTTGCAGCAATTAACATCGCGTTTTCATCGATATCAAATTTGGGATGGTGATGTGGATATCCTCCGGCGTCCCCAAGCGGTTTGGCACCAGTGAAAAAGAATGTTCCAGGAACCTTTTCTAAATAATAGGCAAAATCCTCGCCGCCCATTTGCGGCTCAGTTTCCTCGATTGTTTTCACCTCAGCAACATCTTCTGCGCAGGCGATTAAAAACTCAGTTTCTTTTGGATGATTAACAACTGCTGGGTATCCTCTGACAAAATCATAGCTATAGCTACAGTTGGTCGCATAACATGTGCCATGGATGACACGTTCGATTTCCTCCTCAATGAATGTTCGAACCTCTTCATTAAAGGTCCTAACCGTCCCAACAAGCTTAGCTTTATCTGCAATGACATTGAAGGCATTTTCCGCCATAAAGGATGCGACCGTAACAACGGCAGATTCCACAGGATTGACTCTGCGGCTGACAATTTGCTGAATATTTACAACAAGCTGTGAGGCGGTTACAATCGCATCTTTCGTTTTATGAGGCTGGGCCCCATGTCCGCCTTGGCCTTGAATTTCAATTTCAAAGCGATCGGCCGCCGCCATAATTGGCCCTGTCCGATATTGGATTGTCCCAGTCGGTTCTCCGGCCCATAAATGAGTGCCGAAAATGACATCGACTCCATCTAAACAGCCGTCCTCAATCATTGGTTTCGCCCCGCCTGGTGCATATTCTTCCGCGTGTTGATGAATAAAAACGTATGTTCCTTCAAGCTCGTCTTTAAGTTCATTTAATGCTTTAGCGAGCAGCAGAAGTGTTGCAGTATGGCCGTCATGTCCACAGGCATGCATAACGCCGGGCACTAATGATTTGTAGGGAACATCCTTTTCATCTTGGATGGGCAATGCGTCAAAGTCAGCCCGCAATGCAACTGTTTTACCCGGCTTACTGCCATACACCCTTGCAACAACGCCATTGCCGCCTACATTGCCTTTTACCTCTATATTCAGCTTTTTGTAAAAGGCTTGAATATATTTTGCCGTTTCATCTTCCTTAAATGATAATTCCGGATGCTGGTGCAGATATCTGCGAATCGCGACCATATCTTCATAGGAATCTTCTAATTTAGAAAACAACTTGTCTAGCATTAATAATCCCTCCAATTGTTTTATAGTATTTTCAAACTATTTTAACACTTTTCTCCAATTAAGACATTAGAAAACTCGCCGATTGGCGAGCCGTTAGGCGGTTCATTTAGGCGTAGTTGCACTTATGCCTGATGCGAAAGTTATACTTTCCTATCTGCTAAAAAAAGGCCGACAAAGTCAGCCGCTTTAAAAATTATATTAAAAACATTGCCGCAATTGTGGTTACAATGAGGCCAATCATGACCGGCACAAGGTTTCGTCTAGCGAGTTCGAATGGGTCGACGTTACAGATGGCGGCTGCCGGAATTAACGCCCAAGGGATAAGTGTACCGCCGCCTACCCAAATAGCTGCTATTTGCCCAAGTGCTGTCAGAGTGGCAGCACCTTTGCCAATTGCGACAGCAAATAAACTGGCAATCGATCCGGCAAGGAATATTCCCGAGAAACCGGAACCATCTAGTCCGGTAATAGCGCCAACCGTTGTCAAAGTAACAGCTCCAACAGCTTTACTTAAAGGAACCACACCTGCAAGGGCAACACCTAAATCATTGACGATTCCTTGCGATGCTTTTGGTAAATAGTCACCAATAATTTTTCCGAATCCGGAATCACCTAAATAGAAAAAAGCAGCGATTGGAATGACGGGCCCAAATACTTTAAATCCGAAGGTGAATCCTTCAATTAAATATTGAGTTGTTTTTTCAAGTCCCTTGTTTTTGTGACTTGTCAATGTGATCAATAAAAGAATTAGGATCGAGGTTCCGCCGATTAATGCAGTTGCATCTCCGCCAGCTAAATCGAGGATCGACATGGCTGCCACGTCAGCTGCAAATAATAAAGGAACGAGGATAGCGAAGAATCGTTTTTGGACGGTGGATAAAAGGTCCGGCTGGTTGGAAACTTCTGTCGGTGACTTCGATTCAACTGCCGGTGTTGTTTTCAGAACGCCCCGCTTCATATCCCTTTTTAAAAAGTAAAAGGCAGTTACGGTTGTCACAATTCCCATAATAAATACTAAGGGGATACTGGCATTAATAACGTCTTGGATTGGAAGTCCGGCAGCATCAGCCGTCAGTTTTGGTGCTGCCTGAATCACAAAGTCTCCCGATAAGGCAATCCCATGTCCGAATAAGTTCATCGCCATCGCAACGCCAAGCGCTGGAAGTCCTGCTCTAATCGCCACTGGTAGTAGGACAGCTCCTAGTAAAGCTACAGCGGGTGATGGCCAGAAGAACCAGGAAATGACCATCATTAGAATACCTATCGTCCAATAGGCAAGTGTTGGGTTGCGGATTAATTTTCGAAAAGGGGAAATCATGACATCATTTATCCCGGTTGTTGTTAACGTGTTGCTCATGGCGACGATGATGGAAATCACGAGAATAGTAGACAATAACTCAGTAATGGCGTAGCTAAAACTATTGAAGATACTGCTAATGGCATGACTTAAACTCCCGGTGGCCGTTATGGCAATTAAGAATATCCCGGCAATACAAACAATTGTCGTATCGCGTCTCATGATCATAACCCCGATAATAAGTGCAATAAAGAACACATATATCCAATGAAGAGTAGTAAGCTCGACAATCATACATTTTCCTCCTCTCTACTATCCATGGAACATGGGCATTCGCCCTGTTTGGATGTAATACAGAATATGAAAATTACAACAAGTGGTGAGGAGGGAGAAGGAAATTTTTAAAAAAATATATTAAAAAAATGGAGTAATTTACTCCATTCCAGTGGTAACAAAGCCTATTTGGTTATCGTATATTTGCTTACGTATGAGCCGCTTTCGAAAATCTTTGGCTGCAGGTTATTCACTAAAGCTTTAGTTTGGTGGGCTCCAAAAAAGGACTCGGAACTTTGCCACTTTTGATAGGATAGTTCATTTTCCCACACAGTCATGATGATATATGTATGGGAAGATAACGGGCGGAGGACTCGGTATCCTATAAACCCTAACTGATTCTCCACTTTACCGGCACTATTTTTCATTTGATGTTCAAATACGGGGCGTCCTTCTTCTGTCACTGGGATATGGTTCATGACCGCAAAGCCCTCTTTTTTTAATTCACCACTTGCTTTGAGCACTTCATAGCGGCGCGGTTCTTTAAAGAAGGTATTCCCCTTTGTTTCATGAAGCAATAAGGCTCCATTCTGATTGATCATTGTCACCATTACTTCATCTGGATATTTGTTTTCCATCTTTTTTAAAAAATCGAACGTTCCTGCGGTCAAAAAGATGTTCATATGTAAATTCCTCCCTCTTTATTGATTTTTTTATATTATACTCCCCATTGAGTTAAAAGTTGAAACTCTTGAAAGTTTTTTGACAGTTATTATCGTTATCTATACACAAATAGGATAAACAGATATAGTGGAGAGAGTTTACATCTAGCGAAAGTTTTTAAATTTATGCTGAATATATTAAAATGGAAAGCAGACATGTCTTTGAAAGGTGGATTTTATTCATGACTATAACAATTAATGAAACATTTTTAAAAGCAGCAAGAGGAGAGAAAACAGACCATGTACCTGTCTGGTATATGCGCCAAGCAGGGCGGTCACAGCCGGAGTACCGGGAAATTAAAGAAAAGTACTCGCTATTTGAAATCACTCATCAGCCTGAGCTATGTGCTTATGTAACACGCTTACCTGTTGAGCAGTATAACGTGGATGCAGCAATTCTTTACAAAGATATTATGACGCCGCTTCCTGCGATGGGCATGAATGTGGAAATTAAGGGTGGAATTGGGCCAGTAATTGACAATCCAATCCAATCACTAGCCGATGTTGAAAAGTTAACAGAATTACATCCAGAAGAAGATGTTCCGTATGTATTAGACACAATCAAGTTATTGACCAAAGAGCAATTGAATGTGCCATTAATTGGTTTTTCAGGGGCGCCGTTTACCCTTGCAAGTTATATGATTGAAGGCGGCCCTTCAAAAAACTACAATAAGACAAAAGCCTTTATGTACACAGAGCCTAAAGCATGGTTTGCCTTAATGGATAAATTAGGCGATATGGTTATTACATACGTGAAGTCGCAAATAAAGGCTGGAGCAAAGGCAATCCAGATTTTTGATTCATGGGTTGGAGCCTTAAATGTGGAGGATTACCGTTATTTCATTAAGCCTATTATGAATCGAATCTTTGCGTCATTAAAAGAAGAAAATGTTCCTTTAATTATGTTCGGCGTTGGAGCAAGCCACTTGGCATTAGAATGGAATGACCTTCCTATTGATGTCGTCGGGTTAGACTGGCGCTTGCCAATTCAACAGGCAAGAGCACTCGGCATTCATAAAACAGTTCAGGGCAACCTTGATCCTGCTATACTCTTAGCTCCTTGGGAGATCATTGAGGAAAGAGCAAAAGCAATCTTAGATCAAGGAATGGCACAAGACGGTTATATCTTTAATTTAGGTCATGGGGTATTCCCATCTGTTAAACCAGAAACATTGAAAAGATTAGCTTCAT
Source organism: Neobacillus sp. NPDC093127 (assembly GCF_044754175.1). NCBI lineage: Bacteria > Bacillati > Bacillota > Bacilli > Caryophanales > Bacillaceae > Neobacillus > Neobacillus sp. NPDC093127. The sequence continues at coordinate 154,565 of NZ_JBIVOP010000006.1, read as the reverse complement.
TCATTCATGAATATTCAGCCTCCAAATTAAGCCGCTAGCTGCTCGTCTGCAAGTGTTAAAATTGGTAAGCGGTCCAGTTTTTTGGCACAATAGAATGAGCTGCTTTTGAAGGGTCATTAGCATTAATAAGGAAAATGGCCCTTTTTTACCTAAAGGCTGTGTTAAAGAATATTGTTGATATTGATCACAATGTTGATTGGAGTGGAAGGCGCGAGACTCCTGCGGGAGCAGCGGGACAGGTGAGACCCCGCAGGCGCTTTAGCGCCGAGGAGGCTCACCGCCCGCCCCGCGGAAAGCGAAGCGCCTGGAACGGAAATCAACATTCACTTTTAACACAGCCTACCTAAAAAAGCAAACGCGAAGAGACTTAAAAATGAGGTGCAAGATAGATGACAAAAAAGAAAATGGGCCTGCTGGTAATGGCTTACGGAACTCCATATAAATTAGAGGATTTAGAGAGATATTATACGCATATTCGTCATGGCCGGAAACCAACTCCTGAGATGATTGACGAGCTTCGCAGTCGTTACGAAGCAATCGGCGGGATTTCTCCTCTTGCAAAAATCACCCTTGACCAGGCTGAAAAGCTTGAAGAGCACTTAAATAAAATTCAAGATCAAATCGAATTTAAAATGTATTTAGGGTTAAAACACATCGAACCATTCATTGAAGATGCTGTTAAACAAATGCATGAAGACGGGATTGAAGAGGCCGTAAGTATCGTCCTTGCGCCGCATTTTTCAACCTTTAGTGTCAAATCATACAACGGAAGAGCTGTAGAGGAAGCAGATAAATTGGGCGGGAGCTTAAAAATAAGAACAATTGAAAGCTGGTATGAGGAACCAAAATTTATCGGCTATTGGGCAAAAAAAGTGAAACAAGTCTTCGAACAGATGCCTCAAGAAGAAAAAGATGAGGCGGTGTTAATTGTTTCAGCACACAGCCTGCCCGAAAAGATCTTACAATTCCAAGACCCTTATCCAAAACAGCTTCAGGAAACAGCAGATTTAATTGCGGAACAAGCGGGAATAAAGAATTACCAAATTGGCTGGCAAAGTGCAGGAAATACTCCTGAGCCCTGGATTGGACCAGATGTACAGGATTTAACAAGGGATTTATTTAAAGAGCATCATTATAAAGCTTTTGTATATGCACCTGTCGGATTCGTCTGTGATCACCTAGAAGTGCTATATGATAATGATTTTGAATGTAAAAATGTGACGAACGAAATTGGAGCCAGCTACTACCGTCCGGAAATGCCGAATGCTAAGGAAGAATTTATTGATTGTTTGGCAGCTGTCGTTCTTAAAAGGGCAGTGGAATAAACATTGTAGGAAAATAAATGGAAGAAGGTGACGTCCGTGACGGAAGAAAAACAAAAGGTTGTCATTATTGGAGGAGGAATAACAGGGCTCGCGTCGGCTTTCTATCTTCAAAAAACAATTCGGGAACATAATCTACCAATCGAAATTCAACTAATAGAAGCATCACACCGTCTCGGAGGAAAGATGCAGACCGTCGTTCGAGACGGATACACGATAGAAAGAGGCCCTGATTCATTTTTGGCACGGAAAACAAGTATCATAAGACTGGCTAAGGAAGTTGGGATGGATGACCAATTAATTCCTAATTCTACGGGTAAATCGTATGTTCTCGTTAATGAGAAACTGCATTCTATGCCAGGTGGTTCCATCATGGGAATTCCAACGGAAATAGGGCCATTTATCACAACAGGTCTTTTTTCCATTCCCGGTAAACTAAGAGCTGCGGCTGATTTTATTCTACCCAGGTCAGAAAGTGGAAAAGACCAATCATTAGGTGAGTTCTTTAGAAGAAGATTGGGCGATGAGGTGGTTGAAAATTTAATTGAACCGTTATTATCAGGGATTTATGCCGGTGATATTGACCGCTTGAGCCTAATGTCCACGTTCCCGCAATTTTACGAGGTAGAACAGAAATACCGAAGCCTGATCATGGGAATGAAAAGATCCACCCCAACACAACCGAAAAAGCCTGAGAGTAAAGAAAAAACAAAAGGTGCTTTCTTAACCTTCAAGCCCGGTCTTCAATCGTTCGCGGAAGCGATAGAAGCAAAGCTGGATGCTAAATCGATTTTAAAAGGGCACCGTGTTGACAAGATTACCAAGGTAGAGCAAAAATATGAAATTTACCTTAATAATGGGGAAACAGTAAAGGCGGATTGTATTATTGCCGCCACCCCTCACAAGGTAACGCAAATGATGTTCTCTGATTATAGCTTTTTTGATCCATTTAAATCCGTTCCATCAACATCCGTTGCTACAGTTGCTTTAGCCTTTCCGAAGGAAGCAATAAAGAAAGATATTGACGGAACAGGATTTGTTGTTTCAAGAAACAGCGATTATTCCATCACTGCCTGTACTTGGACACATAAAAAGTGGGTTCATTCTACTCCAGAAGGGAAAGTATTACTCCGCTGTTATGTGGGGAGAGCAGGTGATGAAACGATTGTCGACCTTTCAGATGATCAAATCATTAAAATTGTGCTCGATGACTTAAAGAAAACGATGGATATCACGATGAATCCTGACTTTTCGCTTGTTTCCCGCTGGAATAATTCAATGCCGCAATATACCGTTGGACATAAACAACGGCTGACAACCATTTTAGAGCAAGTAAAAGGAGAGTTACCAGGGGTTTTCTTAGCTGGTTCTTCTTATGGAGGCGTCGGCATTCCAGATTGTATTGATCAAGGAGAGGCAGCCGTCCAGAACGTACTCGATTACTTAAAAGTGAACAATATTTCAAAAAAAGCTGTTAATTGATGACAGCTTTTTTTTACTTGCAAACTAATAAATATCGATGTATACTCTTAAAGTATTAACTGACTGAAATGTCCATACGGTCATTTACGGATATTTTATGTCAAGCTAAATGCGTATGTTTTAAGGATTATCACTTAAGATAATCCATATTTTTAGCAGAGGAATGACCAAATGAACAAAATAGTCAATGATATAAGAGGAGGTATTTAGGGATGAAAAACATCTTGTTAAAGGAAGAGCTATTGACGATTTTCAAAAATAAAAAATTGCTTATTCCCATAATCGCTGTTATGTTTGTTCCCGTTATGTATGCCGGAATGTTTTTATGGGCGTTCTGGGATCCGTATGACAAACTTGACGAACTGCCAGTCGCGGTTGTGAATCAAGACGCGGGAGCAACACTTGATGGGAATCACCTTAAATTGGGGGATGACTTGGTTGCAAAGCTAAAGAAAAGCAAGGACTTTGGTTTTGAATTTGTTGATAAAGAAAAAGGGTATAAAAAGCTAAACGACCAAAAATATTATATGGTCATTGAAATTCCGAAGGATTTTTCCAAGAACGCCACCACCTTATTGGATGAAAAGCCGAAAAAACTAGAACTGATCTATACGCCAAACGAAAGCTATAACTTCCTTTCAGCACAAATCGGCGCTACAGCAGCAGAAAAGATTAAAACAGCTGTTGCTGAAAAGGTAACCGAGACATATGCTGAAACGATGTTTGATAAAATTACCGAGCTTGCTGACGGCGTTGTAAAAGCAAGCAATGGTGCAGGTCAATTAAGTGACGGCTCAGTTGATTTAAATAAAGGCTCCAAGGATTTAAATGAAGGTCTTACGACTCTGGCTAAGAAGTCGATTGAATTTAACAATGGGATGAAAACAGCGGATGCAGGTTCAACTAAACTTGCTGCAGGCTCTAAGGAACTGCAAAACGGGTTAGCAATAGCAGATGCTAATCTGCCAGTGCTGATTGCTGGTACGAAAGAGGCATACTCGGGTGCCGAACAATTAAAACGTGACCTTCCAGCTGGGATTGCCGCTGGAATTGAAAAAGAATTAACCGGAAGTGTTGGGGAACTAAACAGTGGGATTGATCAGTTTAAGTCACAAATATCCGGGATGTTAGCAGCACAAATTGCAGAACAAACGATAACACAAGAAACAGAAAAAATGCAGAAATTAGCTCAAACCCTAATTGATAACAAGGTTGACCCGGCACTAGTACAAGGAATAATGGCTAATGAGCAAAAAAATGCACCAACGAAAGAACAGTTGCGGCAACAAATTTTATCAGAATTAAGCCCTAAACTTGATGCAGGCTTTAATCAATTCAAAACAGGGATTGATGAAAAATTAGCCGAATCATCGAATGGCTTGAAAGATAAAATTACAGCACAAACAAACCCTTATTTTGATCAATTGATTGACGGTATTGGTAAAATCAATGGTGGTCAGAAGGATCTACAAAAAGGTATCCATGATCTATATATAGGGTCAACCAAATTAAATAACGGTGTGGGCGATCTTTCATCCGGGATGAACCAATTAACGGCAGGTGCCTCCGCCATTACTTCTGGAGCAGGGCAATTGGCTGATGGTTCGAATCAATTAAAAGACGGAACAACAAAACTTTCAGATGGTGCCAAAGAGTTAGCAGATAAACTATCAGATGGGGCCAAAGAAGCCTCAAAGGTTCATTCTGATGATAAAACCTATAATATGATGGCAGATCCTGTAAAACTTGCTAACGAAAAAATAAATCATGTGCCAAACTATGGTACCGGATTTGCACCATACTTCCTTTCACTTGGCTTGTTTGTTGGTGCACTGCTGTTATCGATTGTCTTTCCGCTCCGTGATGCGGCGGTGGTGCCTTCAAGTGGATTTAACTGGTTTATTAGCAAGTTTTCGATTATGGCCGGTGTTGGGATTATCCAAGCCATAGTTGCCGATATTATTCTTCTTGCAGGGCTAGGTCTTGAAGTTCAAAGTATATCAAAATTTATTTTGTTCTCAATCATTACAAGTTTATCTTTTGTCGCGTTAATTCAGCTTCTTGTGTCGGTATTTTCTGATGCTGGGCGTTTTCTAGCAATTGTTATTCTTATTTTCCAATTAACAACAAGTGCAGGAACATTCCCGCTTGAATTAATTCCAAACTTCTTACAGCATTTTAACGCATTCCTGCCAATGACCTATTCGGTTCAGGGCTTTAAGGCAGTAATTTCAAGCGGCGATTTTAGCTTCATGTGGCAAAATTTTATGATTCTATCGAGCTTCCTGGTTGCATTCGCCCTTGTTACCATCACGTATTTTACAATGAGACATAGACATCAAAATAACCATTTAGTAAGTGAATAAGTTTCTAAACCAGCCGTCATGATTCGGCTGGTTTTTACTGTTTTTTGATTAACCATGAAATGTAAACCATTTTTGAGTATATTAAGAGTGAGTATATTGAGATGGAGGAATTTACATGAAACTAACAGTTATTGGTTTTTGGGGCGGATACCCGAAACAGAATGCAGCAAGTTCTGGCTATTTACTTGAATACGAGGGCTTTCAATTATTAATTGATTGCGGCAGCGGAGTTCTCTCCAAATTGCAAAATTTCACTCAGCCTGAAGAACTGGATGCCGTCATCATTTCCCACTACCATCCTGATCATATGGCAGATATCGGTGTCCTGCAGCATGCTAGACTGATTCAAGGTTTTTTAGGTAAGGAATTCCCAACATTGCCACTATATGGCCATGAATTTGACCAACATGAATTTGCCAAATTAACGTATAAAGATATCACAAAAGGGGTTGCCTATGATCCCACTAGTACACTTGCGATAGGCCCATTCCAAGTATCATTTTTAAAAACTAATCATCCTGTCCCATGTTATGCGATGAGAATTGAAGCAGGCGGGAAAGCGATTGTGTACACGGCTGATAGTTCCTTTAAAGAAGAATTTATCGAATTCTGCCGCAATTCCGATGTTTTACTGTGTGAATGCAATTTCTACGGTTATCAAAATGGCAAGTCAGCTGGACATATGAACAGTGTGGAGGCAGGTCAATTGGCAGAAACAGCAGCAGTTAAACAGTTAATTCTCACCCATCTTCCCCATTACGGAAATTTGTCTGATTTAATTAGTGAGGCCTCGGGCGAATATACTGGTATAATTAAACTTGCAGACGAGTTTCTATCAATTTCACTATAAGAAGGGGCAGAATACAATGTTATTTATCGATAATAAAGGCATCACCGACCCACGTATTAATCTGGCGATTGAAGAATATGCGTTGAAAAATCTTGATATCAATGAAACGTATTTATTATTTTACATAAATGAACCATCGATCATCATTGGAAAAAATCAAAACACAATTGAAGAAATTAATACTGAGTATGTAGAGAGTAATGGGATTCACGTTGTTCGCAGGTTATCTGGCGGTGGAGCGGTATACCATGATCTTGGCAATTTGAATTTTAGTTTTATTACGAAGGATGATGGGGAAAGCTTTCATAATTTCCGTAAATTTACGGAGCCGGTGATTGCAGCACTGAATAAATTAGGCGTTAATGCAGAGCTCAGCGGCAGAAATGATATTGAGGTAGAGGGAAGAAAAATTTCTGGAAATGCGCAATTTTCAACAAAGGGAAGGATGTTCAGTCATGGCACCCTGATGCTCAATTCAGAAATAGAGAACGTTGTATCAGCGTTAAAAGTTAAAAAAGATAAGATAGAATCGAAAGGAATTAAATCAGTTCGCAGCCGAGTGGCTAACATTTCCGAGTTTCTAACAGAAAAAATCGAAATGGAAGAGTTCCGCACGCTGCTGCTAACATACATTTTCGGTGGTCAAGAGCAAATATCAGAATACGTGCTGTCGGAAGAGGATTGGGAACAGATTCACCAGCTCTCTAAAGAACGTTACCGAAACTGGGAATGGAATTATGGGAAATCACCCAATTTCAATCTCCAGCACTCCCATCGTTTTCCAGTTGGCTCCATCGATGTCCGTCTAGAAGTAAACAAAGGAATTTTAGAGAATTGTAAAATTTACGGCGACTTTTTTGGTGTCGGTGATGTCAGTGAAATTGAAAACCGCTTAAAGGACATTCGCTATGAAAAAAGCGAAATCGAAAAGGCACTGTCAGAAATTGATACAAGCCATTATTTTGGGAAAATTACAAAGGAAGAATTTATTAACTTAATTTACTAAATGGCAAAAAACACGGTGGAAACACCGTGTTTTTTCTGTAAAAACTGATGTTATACTTGAATACTTAAGATTCTAGCAATATAATATATTTAGAAAATTTTTACGAATTTATGAATGAGTATTCATTCACTAGGGGAGGGAGACCATGAATCTATCATCACAGCTTCATGAGACAGCTAAGAAATTTGCTGATAAACCGGCGTATTATTTTATGGGACAAGCGAGTACGTATGCAGAATTAGATGGGGCGATTACAAAATTCGCTTCAGGCCTTGAAAAACTAGGAGTCAAAAAAGGGGATCATATTGCCTTATTATTGGGGAACTCACCACATTTCGTAATCAGCTTATATGGGGCCCTAAGGCTAGGGGTAACCGTCATTCCTGTAAATCCCATTTATACACCAGATGAAATTGGCTATATTCTAAATAACGGCGATGTGAAAACAGTCGTAGCACTCGATTTAGCGATCCCATTGGCGGAAAAAATTCATTCGCTCCTGCCTAAAGTAGAGCATTATGTATTTTGTGAAACAAGGCCAAACAGTATTGTCCATTCAGAAATTGAAAATCTAACTATTTATCCAAAAATGAAATCGTTTTCAGAGGTTGTTACTGCGGGGGAATTGTCTTTCCAAGGTCCAGATCTAAAGGAAGATGATACCGCGATTATTCTTTATACCTCCGGAACAACCGGAAAACCAAAGGGTGCGATGTTAACTCACAAGAATTTATTTAGCAACGCCAAGGATGTCGGCGAATATTTAAAAATGAATAATGAGGATAGGGTTGTTACGGCGCTGCCGATGTTCCACGTCTTTTGCTTAACGGTATCCCTAAATGCACCGTTAATAAGCGGCGCAACGATGTTAATTGTGCCGAAATTTAGTCCTAAGGAAATTTTTTCGCTTATCAAAGACTATGAAGCTACAGTCTTTGCCGGCGTCCCGACGATGTATAATTTCCTTTATCAATATCCTGAAGGCAATCCTGATGACCTAAAATCTCTGCGTTTGTGCATTTCTGGAGGGGCTTCGATGCCTGTCGCTTTATTAAAGAATTTTGAACAGAAATTTAATGTATTGGTTTCTGAAGGGTATGGGCTATCCGAGGCATCGCCTGTCACAAGCTTTAACCCGCTTGACCGTCCGCGCAAGCCTGGCTCGATTGGCACATCGATTCTAAGAGTGGAGAATAAAGTGGTCGATGAATTAGGGGAAGAGGTCTCTGTCGGCGCAGTTGGTGAACTAATTGTCCGCGGTCCAAATGTGATGAAGGGTTATTATAAAATGCCGGAGGAAACAGCCGCAGCTATTCGCAATGGCTGGCTTCATACCGGTGATATGGCAAGAATGGATGAAGAAGGATATTTCTATATTGTCGACCGTAAAAAGGATTTAATCATCGTTGGCGGCTATAATGTTTATCCACGTGAAGTAGAAGAAGTCATCTACAATCATCCGGATGTAGTTGAAGTCGCTGTTGTTGGTGTTCCAGACCCTGACCAGGGGGAAGCAGTAAATGCCTATGTTGTCAGAAAAAGCCCGGAACTTAACAAGGAGCAAGTCCTCGAATATTGTAAGGAGCACCTTGCTAAGTATAAAGTTCCAACCACGATTGAGTTTTTAGCGGAACTTCCTAAGAACACGACAGGGAAAATATTAAGACGTGCCCTTAAGGCACAGGTTACCCAAGTTGTTGGAAAATAAAATTTATGAAAATTTTTCATATGAAAGGCAGGCATTTAGCCTGCCTTTTTAGAATTAAGTTACTGAAGGGGTGAAAAAAATTGGAGCACATTTTACTTGAGGTAGAAAATCATGCAGCGGTTGTTACTATTAATCGGGCTGAAGCACTAAATGCCTTTAATTATGAGACATTACTTGAATTACAAAGCAAAGTGGAACAAATTCGCATCAATCCAGAAATTCGCGTTGTTCTCTTTATTGGAGCAGGCGAGAAGGCCTTTAGCGTTGGTGCAGATTTAAAAGAACGGAAAAACCTTACAGATGAGCAAGTGAAGCGAAATTTGTTTAAAATCAATGAGGTTTTCAATGCGATTGATCAACTTCCACAGCCAACGATTGCAGCCATTAATGGCTTTGCCTTCGGAGGCGGAATGGAGCTTGCCTTGGCCTGCGATTTTCGCTTTGCTGCACAAGAAGCAATAATGGGTCTAACCGAAACGAGCCTTGCCATTATACCAGGTGCTGGGGGAACACAGCGGCTTCCAAGGCTAATCGGTCAGGCTAGGGCGCTAGAGCTCATCCTGACTGCACGACGGCTGACAGCGGATGAGGCTTTCAACTACGGGCTCCTTACGAGAGTTGTTGAGCGAATAAATTTAGTAAATGAGTGCCTATCCTTTTGCAGACAATTGCTTGCAAATGGTCCAATTGCGCTCCAGCAAGCAAAGTTTGCGATAAAGAATGGGATGAATGCCGACTTAAATACAGGGCTTCAGATTGAACGAAAGGCTTATGAGGTGACGCTTCCGACTGAAGACCGAGTCGAGGCCCTACATGCTTTTTCCGAAAAAAGAAAACCAGTTTTTAAAGGGAAGTAAAACATGGCGGAAGCCATGTTTTTTTAATCCAGCTCCAGCGCTTTTTGTAAATGGCTTGTTCTATTTTATCGCTTTTGTACTAAACTAAGTATAGAGAGGTTGTACACAAAGGGGGACAAAATCATGGTAAGAAAAATGGGGGTCTATGCGGTTTTGGCCTTTGTTCTATATGGATTATTTTTTTATTGGTACTTATTTTATTTTGCCGATACGAAACTGCCATTTGAATATGAGGGATCAAAAGCCGACCCATCAACTTTTCTTAATGGAAGAGAGCTAAGCTTGAGCGAGGATTATTCGAAAATCAGAAACCTCTTGTTTTTCTTATCTACTCCGTTCGAATGGCTTTTCTATTTTCTTATATTATTATTTGGATTCTCAAAGGCATTTAAGCGCTGGGCTGAAGACACTTCTAAGTATAGGCTGCTGCAAACAGCTGTCTATCTAATCTGGCTATCCTTTTTTGCCTTTGTAGCGACATTTCCTTTAAACTATATCAGTTATTCTTTATCGAAAACGTATCATATTTCAACACAATCTTTTGGCTCATGGATGAAGGACGAGTTGATTGACTTTTGGATTAACTATGGGACGTGGTTAATTATCGTCCCAGTTTTATACTGGCTGATGAAGAAAAGTCAAAAGCGCTGGTGGCTTTATGGCTGGCTTCTATCGATTCCGTTTACCTTATTTATGATGTTTCTGCAGCCGGTTGTCATCGACCCGTTACACAATGATTTTTATCCTTTAACAAATAAAGAGCTGGAAACGAAAATTCTAACACTTGCGGACAAGGCAGAGATTCCTGCGAAGCATGTTTTTGAAGTAAATATGGCCAATAAAACAAACGCTTTAAATGCCTATGTAACGGGGATTGGCTCTAACGCTCGAATTGTCCTTTGGGATACGACTTTAAATAGGCTGTCAGATAACCAAATTTTATTTATAATGGCCCATGAAATGTGTCATTATGTCGAGAAGCATATTTATTTCGGGATTGGCGGCTACCTGCTGCTTTCGCTGCTCGGGCTTTATTTGACCTATAGGTTAATGAATTGGGCAGCCCGGCGTTTTGGCAAGGAACTGAAAATCGCCGATATAAGGGATATACGGTCACTCCCATTATTTTTCATGATACTGTCCATGCTGTTATTTGCTGCAAGCCCTTTAACAAATTTGACCTCCCGTTATGAGGAAACACGGGCAGACAGGTATGCGATTGAAATGACCAAAAATCCAGAGGCAGCGATTACCTCGTTTCAGGAATTAACCCGCTCTGGATTGAGCCAGGTGAACCCGCCGCTATTAGTAAAAATTTTCCGTTATACACACCCTTCCATGCTTGACCGTATTTCCAAGCTGGAGGAATACGAGGTAGAACATCGAAATGAACAATAAAAACAAGGCTAAAGACAGTCACGATGTCTTTAGCCTTATTTTTTTCCCATATGAAAAACCGTCATATCGACGGTTCAGTTAGAGTGCGTTAAGTTCCAAATCGTTTATTAATTTCCTTCAGCTGCCCAGATAAACATAAAAATAATTTTTTGTCCCGACGGTCAATGGCCAAGTCAATTTTCCTCAATAATTTTTCTTTTTCAGCCGTTAGCTGGATCTCTGATAGGAGCATGTCGATGTATAAATCTAGGACGAAGTTCTCTTTCATTCGATTGCGTTTCATGGCGCCAAGCTTCATTAATTCGGTGTATGATTTTTCATTCATGAAAATCACCTCTGATGCTTTTTATAATTATATGGATTCTTTGGCTTAATATCAACAAATAATTATAATTTTCTGAAAAATATTTTCTTGACATAAAATTGTGACTAAATTCGCAACACTTCAAAATAAGGAGTGGAATCGGAAACCAGTAGTGGTAAGATATGGTGGATTACAATAAAAGGAGTTGAATGTGTTGCAGGAAAAGTTAATAGAAGATTATGAGATTAATCCTAGTACAATGTTTATTATCCCGGTGAAATACGGAAGTAAAACGTATTCCAAAATTTACGAAGTAGATGATGTGTTTTTGTCTCCGTTAAGCCCATTAGAGATTATCAAAAGGAGCTGCAATTATTTTGGAGTCGATTATGAAAGCAGGAGAAAGGGTTCCCGAAATATAATTGGTAATAAACGAAAGCTTCCGATTGTAGTTGAATTATTCAACCATCTCCTCTTTTTCCCTACACTATCACCGTGTAGCAAGGAGTGTATTTGGATTGCCTATAAACATGTGAAGGATTATCAGCGTATCGGGCCACAAGAGTCATTAATCATTTTCTATAATAAACAATCCCACCGCTTCCCAGTTCCGAACTCAACAATTGAGGCGCAAATGTTTAAAACCTCGTTATTAAAAACACAACTTATGCAGAGAATAGAAAATAATGAGAAAAGGCTAAGTTATATATCGAGCAGAACTAAACTGCCGCAGGCATTAGAAACCACTCGTCAATACTACAGTGAGTTTCATGTGAAGAAACCGAAATAAGTGCTCTTATTTTTCTTACGCTAACGGGATAGGTGTTTTTTTAATAAATAAGCCTCCATTAATTCTTGAACCTTGTTGCGAATTCTTGGGTTAAAGTAATTATGGTTTTCTTCATATCCTTTATAGATAAACAGGAACATCGTAAAGGCATCGTCCCGTTTAGTTTCAATGACTTGAAGTTTATTCTTTTTCAGATACTGTTTTACCTCAGAAAGTTCCTTCTGCACATCCTTCATCGCTTCTTCGATTAAATCCAAATATGGCTTCTTTAATTTAAAGGGCGCATTTTCCACCACAGACAAATCTCGGTTTAAGACGATTAGTACCATCGGTAAATAAATAGCCTTCTCCATAATGTCACGATCTTCCTCAGGAATTCTAGTCATTCTGCCACCCGCACCTTTCTATATTATCGAACTAATGTTCCTATATAATTTTACAAAAAAGAATCGTTAAAAGCAATAGAACTTTTCCTCTAGAAGCTCGTCGATAATTGACGAGCTTTCTTTGTTGCAAAATTTGGCCAATATATGAGAAAGTTTTTATTAATAGAAGGATATCTGATAGGGGAAAATGAATTATATGAAGAATCCACGAAAAGGAAAAAACAGTCATATAGAGGCGAAGTTCAAATCAAGAGCGAATGGGTGGTAAATAATGAGGGCAGACAAACATCAACGTAAAAAGAAAAAGAGAAGATGGACATCCATTTTGCTTGTATGCCTATTACTAATCGGTGCAGTTGCAGGGTATGCTTATTTTCAGTTTAAACAAGGTGTTAACCAATCATTAAAAAAAATTAATAATGATAATAAACAAGCAAATGAGGTCTACACTTTTGAAGGGAAGAAAGATCAGTATGGGGATACCAATATCCTTTTGCTTGGCAGTGACGCAAGGGGAAAAGAAAAGGCCCGAGCGGATACAATCATGATCGCTCATTATAACGAAGACAAAGGGACATTTAAGCTGACTTCTATTATGAGGGATAGTTACGTGGAAATTCCGGGACATGGCAAGCATAAAATCAATTCCGCCTTTGCCCGCGGCGGTCCGGAATTGATGAGGAAGACGATTAAACAGAATTTTGATATCGACCTGCAATATTATGCAATTGTCGATTTTGATGGCTTTGTCCAGCTGATTGACGAAGCTTTCCCGAATGGTGTCGAAATTAATGTGGAGAAAAAGATGGAGAAAAATATTTATATGACGTTAGAGCCAGGTCTGCAAAGATTGAATGGTACACAAATGCTTGGCTATGTTCGCTTCCGGCATGATGCCATCGGTGATTTTGGAAGGGTAGAACGTCAGCAAAAGGCAGTCAAGGCGATTAGAGAGCAATTAAGCGGATTTCAAACGATTACCAAACTCCCCAAATTAATAGGTGTCCTCAGTCCATACGTAAATACAAATATGGATCCTACGGATGCGCTATTTATGGGGAAGGACTTCCTTTCTAGTAGTAGAGGCACAATGGCAACACTAAGGATACCGGTCGAAAATAGCTTTACGGAACCGCGAATACAAGGGGAAGGAGCCGTTTTGGATATTGATGTTGAAAAAAACAAAGAGGCACTCCATCAATTTATTACCCAGTAATATCGTTCAAATCAACTAAAGAAGAATGTAAGGAGATTCGGATGGACTTTGAATCATTAAAAGCGTGGCTAACACTTGAAAATATTATGAGTCTCATACAGGAATATCGAGCCTTAGGTCCATTACCAGGTATCTTGCTTATCGTCATTGAAGCATTTTTGCCGTTTCTCCCATTATTTTTATTTGTAATGGCCAATGCAAATGCCTTTGGACTTTGGCTCGGATTTTTATATTCATGGCTTGGAGCGTGTTTCGGCGCATTCTTGGTTTTTATGCTAATTAGGAAATATGGGCAAAAAAGGATATTCACTTTTTTATCCAAGCACCCGAAGGTCCGAAAGCTGATGGACTGGGTGGAACGCAATGGATTTGGGCCGCTCTTTTTACTGCTATGTTTTCCATTTACACCATCAGCAATCGTAAACATTGTTGCTGGGCTCTCGAAAATTAGAACGGCCCAATATATGCTGGCCGTGTGCATCGGTAAAATGGTGATGATTTTTACGATGAGCTTTATTGGTTATGATATTCGTTCATTGATTACTCAGCCCTATCGGACCGTTTTGGTATTCATTATTATTCTCATTCTTTGGTTTGTTGGCAAAAGAATTGAAGGAAGAATGAATAAGGCCATGGAAAATGACCATAATGATGAAATAGATAGAAACAAAGATAAGGAGAAAAGGAGGAGCTCCAATGAAAATTGAATGGAAAAAGGAAGGCCTGGAATGGGTTAAGGCATTTGCAATCGGAATTATTATTTTTGCGTTTATTCGGACCTTTTTCTTTTCCAACTATGTAGTAGAAGGTGAGTCAATGATGCCGACCTTGCAGGATGGAAATAAGCTGGTGGTCAATAAGCTTGGTTACCAAGTTGGCGAGTTGAATCGCTTTGATGTCATTGTGTTTCACGCCAATGCGAAAGAAGATTTTGTCAAACGGATTATTGGACTTCCAGGGGATAAGATTGAATATCGCAATGATGAGTTATATATTAATGGGCATAAGTATGAGGAGCCATTCTTACGTGTTTATAAACAAAAAGCACCTGGAATGAAGATAACGGGTGATTTCAGCTTGAAGGAACTTACCGGAGAAAATAAGGTGCCTGATGGAAAATTATTTGTGCTTGGGGATAATCGATTAGGCAGTTGGGACAGCCGCCAATTCGGCTTCATCGCTACTGCCCAGGTTGTTGGAAAAGTGGACTTGCGTTACTGGCCGCTAAATGAAATGAATATTCATTTTTAACATTTCACTAAAGAAGCACGATTGTTTAAATCGTGTTTTTTGCTTGTTATTTTCCAATTTTGGAGTGAATCTCTATACCACGTTCCAAACGCCTGTGCTTATTTTATGGTAGAATGAGAGATACGTAGTTTATCAGGAAAGTGGGAAAGCGGGGGAAGTTGATGTCATTAAGAATGGTAATTGGGCGTTCAGGAAGCGGTAAAACAGCGATGTTTCTTGATGAAATAAAAAAAAGGTTAATCGAAGACCCAAAAGGAACACCGCTTATTTATCTCGTGCCTGAACAAATGACGTTTCTATCAGAATATCGCTTAGCAACAGACCCAAGCGTTGGCGGGATGATTCGAGCACAGGTGTTTAGTTTCTCCCGTTTAGCATGGAGAATTCTGCAGGAAACAGGCGGGATTAGCCGTTTACATTTAAGCAGTGTCGGGATGAGTATGTTAATTCGGAAAATAATTGACGAGAATATTGAACAGTTAAAGCTATTTCAGCGGGCGGCAGATAAAAATGGCTTTGTCCAGCAAATAGAACAAATGATCACCGAATTTAAACGGTATTGCATCACACCCGAAGAGCTGACAATGGGGTCAGTAAATTCTAAAGCGTTACAAGATAAATTAACTGATTTAGAAATTATTTATCAACGATTTGAAGATGAGATTTTTGGTAAATATATTGATTCAGAAGATTATTTTCGACTCTTAGCCGAGAAAATTACAGCTTCTGAGTACTTAAAAGAGGCAGAAATTTATATTGACGGTTTTTATCATTTTTCACCGCAGGAATATCGTGTGATGGTGGAATTAATGAAACATTGTAAAAGTGTGTCCATCGCCATGACGACAGATCGTCTTGCCTTCGAGTCGGCAGCGGACGAACTTGATTTGTTCCGTGCAGCAAGCGAAACGTGTTACATCATTTATGAATTGGCAAAATCCGCGGACATTGAAATCGCTAAACCGCTAATCTTACAAGAGCAAAAAAAGTGGAATCAGCCTTCTTTACGTTATTTAGAGGAAAGATTTGATGCGCGGCCAGTAGCTGCCTTTCATGGGGAGACAGCGATTCATATTGGTCAGGCTGTCAATCGAAGAGCTGAGATTGAAGGGATTGCCCGCGAAATTCGTGAAATAGTCCGGACAAAGGGTTACCGCTACAGAGATATCGCCTTATTAATTAGAAATGGCGGCGATTATCATGAAATCGTTGAGCCGGTTTTTGCCGATTATCAGATTCCCTATTTTATCGATCAAAAGCGAACGATGCTGAATCATCCTCTTATCGAATTGATTCGCTCAAGTCTTGAAGTAATTAATTCTTACTGGCGCTATGAACCTATATTTCGAGCAATCAAAACAGACCTGCTATATCCTTTGCAGGAAAATCCTAATAAAATGCGTGAGAAGATGGACAAGCTGGAAAACTTTTGTCTAGCTTACGGAATCAATGGGAGTAAATGGACAAAAAAGGACCGTTGGATTTATCGGCGCGTACGAGGGCTAGAATTAGAGGCGAATGTCCAAACAGATGCAGAAAAAGTGATTGAACAAGAATTAAATGAATTAAAGCTAATGATTACTGCACCGATTTTGCGGCTGTCGAGACGGTTGAAAAAGGCAGACTCCGGTCAAAAGCTATGCGAAGCTGTTTATTTATATTTAGAAGAATTAGATATTCCAGAGAAGCTTGAAAACTGGAAAGCAGCTGCCGAAGAAAAGGGCAATCTTGTTCGGATGCGTGAGCACGAACAAGTGTGGAATGCTGTCATTGATCTGCTTGACCAATATGTAGAAATACTTGGTGAAGAGCAAATTACGTTAAAATCGTTTGCCACTATCTTAGAGGCAGGATTTGAATCATTACATTTTTCCCTCATCCCTCCAGCACTTGACCAGGTCCTGATTGGCGATTTAGAAAAATCAAGGCTAAATGAAATGAAAATTGTTTTCGTCGCTGGGGTAAATGAAGGGATATTGCCTGCAAAGATTTCCGATGAAGGAATATTGGCAGATGAAGACAGAGAAATGCTTGTAGCTGCCGGGATTCATGTCGCACCAAGCAGCCGCACCCGCCTGCTTGATGAAAACTTTCTAGCTTACAAAGCCTTTACGGCACCATCTGATAGGCTTTATGTCAGTTATCCACTTGCAAATGACGAAGGAAAGTCGTTAATTCCTTCTTCGTATATTAAACGGTTAAAAGACATGTTCCCGGACGCAAGCGAACTTTTCTATGTGACAGATCCTGCTGAATTGCCTGAAAAAGGTCAGCTAAGCTTTATATCTAATTTTACCACCGCGTTGTCCTACCTCAATGCCCAGCTTCAATTAAAAAAGCGGAACTATCCAATTTCAAATTTATGGTGGGATGTATATAACTATTATCTTGAGGGTCCGTGGAAAAACAAGGCTCAAAAGGTATTTTCCAGCTTGTTTTATGCCAACAGGACCATCCCTCTTTCGGAAGAAATAGCGAATGACTTATATGGGGAGAGCATCCAGGCAAGTGTTTCTAGAATGGAATTATATAACTCCTGCGCCTTTTCGCATTTTGCCCAACATGGTCTGAGGCTTCGTGAACGGCAAATTTTCCGCTTAGAGGCACCTGATATTGGCGAGCTATTTCATGCAGCCTTAAAGCAGATTGCTGATACTGTAAATGAACAAAAGATGTCCTGGGCAGGATTAACAAGGAAACAATGTGAAGACCTTTCTAAAGAAGCGGTTAAGACATTAGCACCCAAGCTGCAGCACGAAATATTACTGAGCTCAGAACGCCATCATTATATTAAACGCAAATTAGAGCAAATCATTACCCGTGCCTCCTTCGTCTTGAGTGAGCATGCAAAGGTAAGTGGATTCTCGCCAATTGGTTTGGAACTTGGCTTTGGACCTAATGGAAAGCTGCCGCCGTTATCCTTCACATTGAAGAATGGCAAGAGAATGGAATTGGCCGGGAGGATTGACAGAGTCGATCAAGCAAAAGCTGAAGACGACAGTGTGTATTTACGGGTCATCGATTATAAATCAAGTGAAAAGGATGTCAATTTAAGTGAAGTGTATTATGGGCTTGCATTGCAAATGTTAACCTATCTTGATATTGTTGTCACCCACTCCAATGAATTAGTGGAAATGAAAGCAAGCCCGGCAGGAGTCCTTTATTTCCACGTCCATAATCCATTTATCAACGCGTCCAAAATGCTGACAAATGATGAAATTGAAAACGAAATGATGAAAAAGTTTAAAATGAATGGGCTGATGCTAAGCGATCAAAATGTCATTCAGCTCATGGATCAATCGCTGGAATCCGGAGATTCGCAAATTATTGCTGCCGGAATAAAGAAAGATGGAAATTTATCAAAAAAATCAAAAGTCGCAAGTATGGATGAATTTGCTGATCTAAGACACTATGTCCGTAATTTATATCAAAAAACAGGCAACGCGATTATCGAGGGTCAAGTTGGCATTACACCTTATAAGCTAAAGGACAAAACACCATGTAAGTTTTGTGCCTATAAATCGGTATGCCAATTCGATGAATCGCTTGAAAATAATCAATACAGGATTCTCACTCCGCAATCGAAGGAAGCTGTTTTGGAGCGAATTAGAAGCGAGGTAAGCAAAAATGAGTAATTTCGTCATTCCACCGATGCCGGAAGGTGCCAATTGGACGGACGACCAATGGAAAGCGATTATGGCAAGGGACAAAGATATTCTTGTTGCTGCGGCTGCAGGTTCGGGAAAAACGGCTGTCCTTGTAGAGCGGATTATCCAAAAGATTCTTTCTGTTGAAGCCCCGGTTGATGTTGATGAACTGTTAGTCGTAACATTTACGAACGCTTCAGCAGCAGAAATGCGTCACCGGATTGGTGAAGCATTAGAAAAGGCCATTGATCAAGATCCAGGATCCCGGCATTTAAGAAAACAGCTTAGTTTATTGAATAAAGCAGCGATTTCAACGCTTCACTCCTTTTGTATGGAGGTCATTCGTAAATATTATTACCTAATCGACGTTGATCCCGGATTCCGCATCGCCGATGAAACAGAAGCGCAGTTAATCAGAGATGAAGTAATCGATGAGTTATTTGAAGAGGAATATGGAAAAAAAGATAATGAGTCATTTTTCAACTTAGTAGATTCGTTTACCAGTGATCGAAGCGATGCTGCCGTGCAAGATATCGTACGTTCAATCTACGATTTTGCTCGTTCGAGTCCGCTGCCAGACCAGTATTTACATGAAGTCGTATCGATGTATGATGTGGGAGAAATGACAAATGTAGAGGATCTTCCCTTTATTCAGTCGCTTCTATTTGATGTTAAATTACAGCTTGAAGCAGCTAAGGAAATGATTACTAGAGGTTTAGAGGTAACGAAGCTTCCAAACGGACCGGCACCAAGAGCGGAAAATTTTTCGGATGACATAGAAGTGATTGATACATTAATAATGGCACAGCAGGACTCGTGGGCGACGCTGTATCAAGCGATGCAAACCTGGTCTTTTTCAAGGGCGAAACCGCTGAAGAAGGATCAGTATGATAAAGAATTATCAGAGAAAGCTCAAAAGCTCCGCGATAAAGCAAAGAAAAAAATCCAAGACATTAAGAATGAACTCTTTTCTCGAAAACCTGAAAGTTTTTTACGAGATTTGGCAGAGATGCGCCCATTAGTCGAAACACTTGTCCATCTTGTCAAAGAATTTTCCGTCCGTTTTGAAAAGGTAAAAAGAGAAAAAGGTCTTGTTGACTACTCCGATTTGGAGCATTACTGTTTGGACATATTGACAGAAGAAATTTCGGCTGAAGGAGAATTTCTTCCATCGGAAGCAGCACTTGCATATAAAAAGCACTTTAACGAGGTATATTGTGATGAGTATCAGGACGTAAATATGGTGCAGGAAACGATTTTACGGCTGGTAACAAAAGAAGAAGAGCAGAATGGCAACCTGTTCATGGTCGGAGATGTCAAGCAATCCATCTATCGTTTCCGTTTGGCTGAGCCCAATCTTTTTTTAGGAAAGTATAGCCGCTTTAGGGTGGATGGCGAGGCATCAGGACTCCGAATTGATTTAGCCCGTAATTTCAGAAGCCGCAAAGAAGTTCTCGATGGCACCAATTATTTATTCAAACAAATCATGGGCGTCAAGGTCGGCGAAATTGACTACGATGAGGCGGCCGAATTACGAAATGGTGCACCATATCCTGAGGATGAGCTGTTTCCAGTAGAGGTCATGCTGATTGATCAAAAGGCTGAAACAATTGAAACACTTTCAGATAGTGAAGCAGAGTCGGAAGCGGAGCTGCCTGCCGAGTTTGATGCGGCTGATCTTGAACAGTCTCAATTAGAAGCAAGAGTGATGGCGGCGAAAATTAAAGAGCTGGTCGCAAACGGAGCACCGGTTTATCATGCGAAAACGAAGTCCAGCAGGCCGATGATGTATCGGGATGTGGTGATTCTGCTTCGTTCGATGACGTGGGCGCCACAAATCATAGAGGAGTTTAAGCAACAAGGGATTCCGATATATGCGAACCTATCAACTGGTTATTTTGAAGCAACGGAAGTGGCAGTGATGATGGCGCTGCTTCGGGTTATTGATAATCCCTTCCAGGACATTCCGTTAGCGTCTGTACTACGGTCGCCTATCGTTGGTTTGAACGAGGAGGAACTGGCAAAAATTCGCATCCATCAAAAACGAGGCTCGTTTTGGGAGGCGGTTTCTTCCTTTTGCAGGAGTAAGGAGGCCGAAGCTACGGAGTTTTTTTATGAAAAGGTCCGCCAGTTTTATGACTTACTAAAAGAGTGGCGGGGCATTGCGCGTCAAGGGGCGCTGTCTGAACTTATTTGGCAGCTCTACCGAGATACACAGTTCTATGATTTTGCCGGCGGACTGCCTGGAGGAAAGCAGCGCCAGGCAAATTTGAGAGCCTTATATGACAGGGCGCGGCAATATGAACAAACCTCTTTCCGCGGACTGTTTCGATTTTTACGCTTTATCGAGCGGATGACAGAAAGAGGAGATGACCTCGGGGCAGCAAGGGCACTTGGCGAGCAGGAGGATGTAGTCCGGATTATGACCATTCATAGTAGTAAGGGACTTGAATTTCCCATTGTGTTTATCGCTGGAATGGCGAGGAACTTTAATATGTCTGATATTCGTAAACCATATATGCTCGATAAAGAATACGGATTTGCGGCAAAGTATGTAAATGCTGAAAAACGGATTTCCTATCCATCGCTGCCGCAGCTTGCATTTAAGCGTAAGAAGAAAATGGAAATGCTAGCCGAGGAAATGCGCGTTTTATATGTAGCCATGACGAGGGCTAAAGAAAAGCTCTACATGACAGCAACACTAAAAGATGCCATGAAAAAAATCGACCAATGGAATGACGTTTTATCTAATACAGAATGGCTGTTAAAGGATTATGAGCGAGCGTCGGCAATGAGTTATATCGATTGGGTTGGAAGAGCGCTTATCCGTCATCATGATTGCACCGATTTAAGGGTGACAGGAGAGACCAATATGTTTGTTCCGGAAGAAATCACTCGACATCCTTCCTCCTGGAAAATTTCTTTAATGAATGCAGAAGAAATCCAAAAACAAGAAATGGCGGTAAAAGAGGAAGACGATCAATTCTTGGAGCGAGTCAAAAATGGACAAACGGTCCCGGCAGCTTCAGTTTTCGCCGCTGAGGTAAAGGACCGGCTGACATGGGACTATGCCTTTTCAAGTGCTGCAGTCCACCGCTCCAAACAATCGGTTTCTGAAATGAAGCGCCAAAGGGAAATGGTGGACGAGCAAAGTGGTACCGAGCTAGTTCGCCGCTTTAAAAAGTCAATCAGCAAACGGCCTAAGTTCATGCAGGAGAAATCTTTAAGCCCTGCTGAGCGGGGGACAGCCATGCATATGGTGATGCAGCATGTCGATTTGACTCAGAAAGTTAGTGAAGAAACGATTAACGCACAGGTAATCTGGATGATCCAAAATGAATTGTTAACCCCTGAGCAGGCTGAAGTCATTGACAGCAAATTGATTGTTCAATTTTTCAACTCCCATTTAGGGCAAAGATATTTTCAAGCTAAAGCTATCCATCGGGAGATTCCGTTTACCCTTTCGTTACCTGCCCATGAAGTTTACCCAGGTTGGATAGGGGATGACGAATCGATTTTTGTCCAAGGGATAATTGACTGCATTCTTGAGGATGAAAAGGGTTTAGTATTGATTGATTATAAATCAGATGGAATAACTGGCCGTTACAAAGGCGGATTTGACCAAGCCAAACCAATCCTTGAAGACAGGTACAGGCTCCAAATTAATTTATATACAAAGGCCATCCAACAAATTTGGAACAGAAAAGTCACGGAAAGATATTTATTTTTCTTTGATGGGGCTCATATTTTAAAAGTCGAGTAAGAACAAAAAAATGACATAGACCGTGAAGGTTTATGTCATTTTTTAATTGTTACCTGCAATCGGCTGATCAATTAAATTCGTATCAAGTGTATTTGTACCACTAATCCCATTATTCGTGATAATGAAGCCGCCGGTATTAAATCCTCCAGAGCCGGCAAAGGTTTTCGTGCTGCTTTTTGGAGAGATATAAAGCGTATCTCCAAACTGAACAATACCTCCGCCTACATTAATGATTTGAACTGGACCAATAATCGCTGGCATAAAAAACATCCTTTTCCATATGAACTATCCAGGTTTTTGCTTTACAGTAACATATGCGGTTATCTTATGTCCTGTTCATGACCTTCTAGCAGAAGCTGGCGGATATGCTTTACTCTAACCTCCATCGATACTGTTTGACTGTTGCCAACATGTAAAATCGATGAAGAAGAAACGGCAATGACATTAATCTTATTAACTTTTATAATCGGATTTAGATTATGTCGTACGATAGAAATTTTTTCAGTGATTGGCGGCAATGGCAGTGGCCTTTTAAATACTGGATAGGAAGGAAAGTTTCCTTCGTCTCCGAAGAATATTTCTGCTTCCCTTTGCACTGCAAGTGCTCTCGAGAATCCATTAAGGATACATGAATCTCCTAACTGAATAACGGAGCAGAATGCTACCTGCTTTACTTGCAGGCTGTCGACACTAGAGGTTCGGGTCAGCATAGCCAGGGGTCACATCCCGTTCTAACGGGACAAATGGCCCAATTATTAATGACTCTGGCGGTGTGTCAAACGCAGATGTCAGTTGAATGGTTTCCGTATCTCCAATCATAAATACTGAGGAGCTCGCCACAGCTGTGATTTTAATATGATCGACATGGAGGACGCGGTTATAAACTTCAAAGTTCATTCCATCTTCATTCCTTTCACATTCTCAGGTAAATTATTTAAAAAGGCTAGGACACCATTTTGAATTTCCTGTTTTATTGCTTCAATGACTCTTTTCTCAATGGGTATGGTCTGATTAGCGGAATGTGCATTGGCTGTATTCGCTGTTAGATGATAGTTAATCCTGTTTGGAAGTTGTTTGATGATATCTTCCTTAATAAAGGATAAGTAGGATTCATTTGGCGGAATGGCCAAGTTCCTTTGCGTATCAGCAATGATTAGTGGTAAGTCAGTTTCTAAATATTCATGAATGCTCTCTTCAATTTCCATTGATAATCGCATTTGATCTTTAGGGGAAAATGGGGTTTTTAATGATTGATTTTGTACGGAAAAGTCCTCTATTCCGGACATGTCGTTAGGATTTAAGCCAATATTTAGAGTACCTTCAAGGGTCTCGACCTTCAATTGATCAAATTTATATTCAATTGTATCTACATGAATGGTTGGCTTTTCCCTTACTTGTTTCAACTCACCCTGAAACTTTTGAATGGTCTGTTCTAAAACCGCAATCCTCTTTTCTTGTGCTTGAATACACATCTGCAGCCATTGAAGGTATTGGTAAACATCCTGATACACGTAAATCACCTCGTCTGCGAATCGCCTTTTCTGCTTGTGTTCTAACTATATGCAGCAACTCATTTGGATTTGCTGATTTTCCACAAGTTCATAAGGCGGACAAGGTTTTCTAATTGTCTAGGAGAAGGGGCTGACCAAGGCACTTACGCTTTTTGTTCTTATCTGACTGGGGCTTGCAAAGGGACTGCAGGTGCTAATAATTGCTCCTGAATTTCACCCACGATTTGTCCTCCTGGTTTTATTCCTGCTGGCGCCGGTTTTGTGAAGCCCCCCGTATTGTATAGATGGGCACTAGGCTTTATGATTCCAGCACTCCCGATTTGCAGGACAGAGGAATTGGTAATCCCGCCAATTTTTATGAAATGTATCTGAATGGACTGCTGGATATAAAAATTCATGAAAGACCACCCGTTCATTACATATTAAGGAAATTATTTTGATCAATAACATCCGGATCTGAAGTATTCGTTGAACTTAATCTATTGTTAACATCTACTTGATCACCAGTGTTAAAGGAACCAGCTCCTGAGAATGTTTTAGCCGTAGCAAATGGCATTATTTTATAGACATCGCCAATGTGAAAAACAGAACTATTCCCAAGTGTAATGACCTGTGCAACTCCAACAATCGCTGGCATGAACAACACCCTTTATGATTATTTCTCTTTATATCCTATGTATGGGCGATTGTAATGTGATTCGTTCGCCTAATTTAGGTGGAAATCCCCAGAAGAAAATTACCATTACCATCTGAAAAAATAACTATATTCGCACCAATCGCGTAATTTGTTAGGGTATTAATATAAAAATAGGTATAATTACCTATTATATTCGATATAAAATGAGAATTTAGTAGGATATTCGATAAGGTTAAAACGTACTATTATGTGAGTAAGAGATCAGTTGGAAAAATAAACACTGAATCTCGATAAAGGCAAAGCTGATGAAAATCAGTGACGCAAAGCTACAGGGGCTAAGGTGCGAAAGCACTACGCCAGCCAGTTACCGAAAGATCAGGGTGTTTCATATTAGATATTCTATTGTCTGCATGGGTGTATGCCTATGTGTTCATTGATGTTCTATGTTTATTAACCCCCCTTTCGGTAAAGGCGGGGTTATTTCAATTTTCCGGAGGTGAAAATCAGTGAAAGTCGTGAATCTGTCAAACGGAGCGGAACTGGCCAGCCAGGTTACAGCAGCGGACACCTTTTTTAAACGATTAAAAGGGCTGATGTTTTCGAAAAGCTTGCCAGCAGGACACGGCTTGTTAATCCAACCCTGCCAATCCATTCATACCTACTTCATGAACTATTCCATCGATGTTATTTACTTAAGCAAAGAGTTTGAAATTGTCGGCTTGGACGAAACGGTAAAGCCTGCAAAAGTTGGGAAGTTTCACAGAAAAGCACAGTCCGTATTAGAACTGCCTGCAGGAACGATACGCGAAACAGGAACGAAAATCGGAAATTATCTAACTACTAAATGAAAAGGGGTTTTTACAAATGATGAAAAAAATGAAAGCTTTATTAACGGAAGAACAAGGACAAGGGATGACTGAGTATGGGTTGGTGTTAGGACTTATTGCGGTTGGGGTTGTAGCGGTACTTATTACAATGCGCACAGAAATCGAATCTTTGTTTAATAGAGCAGTCACTGCAATTTCAGGAGCTGGCAGCTAATCCATTTAGAAATAAGTTGGAAATAAAGTACTATACAGCCTTGCGTTCAAACCAAACGTGAGGCTCTTTTCTTGAAAGGAGAAGGCATTGTGTGGAGTTCTAGTTTATTAATCGTTCTGCTAATCATATGTGTCATTACTGACCTGAAGGAACGAAAAATCTACAATGCTGTGTTATTTCCGTTTTTATTAGCAGCATTAATTCTTCATGCCTTTATCGGGGGAATACAAGGTGTTACAGACGTTCTTCTGGGTACCGCAGTTGGTTTAGGCATTTTATTAATCCCTTATCTTCTTGGCGGCATGGGTGCAGGTGATGTAAAGCTTCTTGCCGTTATTGGCGGAATAAAAGGGATTGGCTTCGTGTTGATGGCCTCTATTTATATGGCTTTAGCAGGTGGGATCATCGCTATTTTTGTCCTCCTATTTCGCAAAGGCTTCTTGACTCGAATCCTGTACTTTTTCCAAGGTCTCAGGCATGGAGTCCGGCTTTCTCTTTTTGAAGATAAAACAACCTTTCCATACGGAGTTGCGATTGCCGCAGGTGCCGTATTCCAAATTTTTTTCCCTGGGGTGCTCTCAGTATGAAACGGGATGAGCGCGGCCAATCGATGGTAGAAACAGCTCTTTTACTTCCGATATTTTTATTAATTTTAGTTGGAATTCTAGATTTTGGACGTTTAACGTACTCCTATGCCCATTTGCATATGGCTGCTCAGGAAACCGTTCGCCTTGGCGGTTTAGGTAAAAAAGACACAGCCATCTCTTCCTTCGCCCATAACTATGTACATTTAGGCGATACGACCAAATTGCAGGTGGATATAGCGCCCAAAGATACGGTCAGGAAATCGGGGGATTATGTCAAAGTAACGCTACGCTATCCTTTTCAATTTTATACACCGTTTGTTTCAAAGCTTTTCCCTTCAAAATTTTTGATTGAAACGGATTCCACGATTCGCGTTGAATAGGGGGTGAATGTAGTGCTTCAGGTAATAAAAAGAATCGTAAAGGAAGAACAAGGAAATACCCTTTTCTTTGGCGCAATCTCCTTAATGGTTATCTTGTTCATAGCGGGCTTAGCATTAGATGGAAGTTTACTCTATATGAAAAAAAGCCAATTGCAAAAAGAAGCCAATGCTGCTGTTCTTTCAGGAGCGCAGGAGCTTACAACCACTGAGCAAAAGGTGACCGGTACGGTTCAAACAATCTTAAATGCACATAAGGACACAACCGCTATGTCGAAGCTAGATATTAAGATGGGGGAAAAGGTGGCGTTAACGTTAACGAAACCAGTGAATCTTACATTTGCCCGCCTGTTTGGAATAGAGAAAGTGAATGTAAAGGCACGTGCGGCTTCCGGATTGAATGCGATTGGAAAGTCAATCGGGGCAGCACCGTTAGGAATCGATGAAAGTATTTCACTACAATATTATAAAGAATATAAATTAAAGGTTGATTCATCAGACTCGATATCAGGGAATTTTGGGGTCTTAGCTCTTGGCGGGCCAGGGGCAAAGACATATGAACAAAACTTACGTGATGGCTATCAATCTGAGATAAGGATCAACGATATTATTAATACAGAAACGGGAAATATTGCCGGAAAAACGAGAGATGTGATTAATCAGCGGGTCAATGGCTGCTCTCAGCCCCCTGGTGATTACAGTCTCCGTCAATGTTCAAGGATTATACTTGTCCTTGTCTATAAACCTTATAATTATACCAGTGGTCAAATGAAACAAATACAGGTGACAGGTTTTGCCTATTTTTATATCACAACGCCCATGAGTACAAACGATACCTCTATTACAGGAGTCTTTATCAAAAGAGCAGGGGAAGGCACATATGTTGAGGGTGCTAAGGACCGAGGAGCATACAGCATACGACTAACGGAGTAGGTGAGGCAATATGAAATCAAAAATGGTCTTAATGCTATCACTTATTATGGGGATCATTACAACCTTTTTGTTTTTCCAATATACAAAGCAAATGAAGACTGAAAAGACCACTGCTATTCAAACGGTAGCTGTAGTGGTAGCAAAAGAAAGAATCGAAAAGAATGAAAAGATTTCATCAGCTAAGCTTGAAATTGTGCAAATGCCGGAAAATAGTGCCCTCCCCGAAGGAGTCAAAACAATTCCGGAAGCAGAAGGAAAGCTTGCCAACTCGATGATTGAAAAAGGCGAACCGGTGCTTTCACATCGGCTTGGCACTGAGAAGGAAGAAGGAGTCTATGTTTCAAGAAAGGTGAAGGAGGGCTACCGGGCGATTTCAATCGGAGTTGATATTAATCAATCGGTTACAAACCTAATTGAGCCTGAGGACGAAGTAGATGTAATTTTTACGAAAATAACGATGGATCCAGCTAAGCAACCTGTATCGCAATCGATGATTTTGCTGAAGCAGGTAAGGGTCTTAGCGGTAGGAAGAAAAATGCTGACGCCGGAAGATACAAAGGAGCCTTATACAGAATATAGTTCAATAACCATAGAGTTAAAGCCGGAAGATGCCATGAAGCTTGTTAATGCAAAAGAAGAGGGGAAAATTCATTTCATTCTGAATAAACGACCATTAGTTAGAGAATAAAAAGCTCAAAAAACAGTAAAGCTTTTGGAAGGTGACGATTCATGACAAGCCCAGTTGAAATGCAAACCGAACAAATGAATAGTAACCCACAGGGTGGAAAAATAATAGCTGTTTGCAGCCCAAAAGGCGGGATTGGTCGTACTACCTTAACCGTTAATTTAGCCGTAGCGTTAATGAAAAATAACTTTACTGTTAGTGTTTTGGATGGTGATTTTCAGTTCGGTGACGTTAACCTTGCCATGGATTTGAAATTCTCCTTAACTGTTAAAGAAGTGTTGGAAGTTCTACAGTCACTTGATGGCCCTAGTCTCAATAATTATTTAGCTGTACATGAAAGCGGAGTAAGAGTCCTTTCAGCACCTGAGCGCCCGGAATTTGCCGACTTAATTACGAATGAAGCAGTTAATAAAATTTTGGATGTGATGATCTCCCAACATGATTACGTGGTTGTTGACACGCCTGTTGGTTTACATGAGCAATCACTAAGAATTCTTGAAAGAGCCGACCAAGTCCTTGTGATAACGAATTTGGAGATGGCTTCCTTAAAAAATACGAAGCTCTACCTTGAAACTCTCGACCTGCTGGGGCTAAGGTCAAGGGTTAAGATCATAGTTAACCGAGCAAATATGGACAGTGTGATTAAAGCGGAGGATGCAGCCAAAATTTTAGCTGTACCCAATCCTATTTATATCCCAAATGATTTTCAAATTTGTTCGCAGTCGATTAATTTAGGTGTTCCATTTGTAATGAAGTACGCAAAATCAGAAGTGGCCAAGGGTGTCTTTAAAATGGCTGAATTAATTTCGGGCGGTCCTAGTCCGAGTTCCAAGAAAGCAAAAAAAGGTCATTCACCATTATCAAAGCTTTTTTCCAAGAAACGTTCGTAAGGTGGGTTGGATGAATGAGTCTCTTAAATAGACTTCAAGAAAAAAAGATACTTTCGGGCGGGGAATCGCAAAAAGAAGCTTCATTTGATGAATATCGGGTATCCTCGCCTACACCCGACATTCGTAAGGTATTTCGTGAACAGACTGTAAAAGAAAAAAAGAAGGAAACGAGAAGTACAGAAAAAACAAACAAACATCAAGAATTAAAGAACGTAATGCAGAAAAAGATTATTCAAGAGCTAAAAGAGCAAGAGATTGAGCAAATCGTCGGCAAGCTTGACGAAATGGCGATAGAAATCATAAAAGAAGATGAGGAATTTCGTGGGCAAATCGACAGAAAAAAAGTAGTCGATGAATTGATCAATGATTTAACAGGCTTTGGTCCAATAAATCCGCTCCTATTGGATGAAGATGTTTCCGAAGTGATGGTAAACGGACCGAACCAAGTTTATTGTGAACGAAAAGGTAAATTAGTGCTAACAGAAGTTTCATTTCGTGATAACGAGCATGTCATGAATGTAATTGAAAAAATTGTTGCACCGCTCGGAAGGCGAATTGACGAAAGCTCACCAATGGTTGATGCCAGGCTGCCAGATGGATCACGGGTAAATGCTATTATTCCTCCGCTCGCATTAAATGGACCAACGATTACGATTCGAAAATTTTCCAAGGATCCCTATCAAATTGAGGACTTAATTAACTTCGGAACGGTGACGGAAGAAATGGCAATATTTCTAGATGCCTGCGTAAAGGCACGCTTAAATATGTTTGTAAGCGGCGGAACGGGCTCAGGTAAAACAACTACACTGAATGTTTTATCTAATTTTATTCCGGATGATGAGAGGATTGTTACGATAGAGGATGCTGCGGAAATTCAGCTTGGTCAGGAACATGTTGTTACCTTAGAGTCGAGACCGCCTAATATTGAAGGTAAAGGAGCCATCTCGATTCGCGATCTAGTCCGGAATTCCTTAAGGATGAGACCGGATCGGATTGTTATTGGTGAGGTGCGCGGCGGGGAAGCGCTTGATATGCTCCAAGCGATGAATACAGGGCATGACGGATCGCTTGCGACAGGCCATGCCAACAGTCCGAGGGATATGATTTCCCGCCTGGAAACAATGGTGTTGTTAGCAGGAGTAGATCTGCCGATTAAAGCGATTCGTGAACAAATTTCCGGAGCGATTGATATCATTATCCAGCAATCCCGACTTAAAGATGGGGCAAGAAAAATTATTAATATTACCGAAGTGCAAGGGATGGAAGGTGATATTATCGTCCTGCAAGATATTTTTACCTTTAAACAAGATGGGCTGGGTGAGGACGGGAAAATCATTGGCCGGCTTGCCCCAACTGGTGTCCGTCCCAGATTTTATGAGCGGCTTGAGTCTTCAGGCATTCATATACCGCCATCTGTATTTTTTGAAAAAGAGGAGTGGGGACACTGATGTTTGCACTCTTGTTCTCTTTTTTGTTATTTGTCATATTTTTATGCTATTTGATCTTAGGAAAACTATTTCCTAAGGAAAAAAAATTTGATAATCGAGTTCAGCATTATTTAGCTATCGAGGTTAAAAAAGAAACTCAAGGTGAAATTAGAGTCAAACGGAAAACATTCATAAAAGTATTAAAACAAAGAATCCAGAAACAAGTGTTAACAAAGGAAAAAAACACGAAACTTGAAACGAAAATAGCCCGGGCAGGACTACCGTTAAAGCCGGAAGAATTCATCCTCTTTCAATGGATTTTAACGGCATTAGCGGGTGGTTTATTCTATTTATTCACAGAAAATTGGTTGTTCATCTTAATTGGCGGGATACTAGGCTTCTGTTTTCCAAAATGGTATTTGCGAAAAAAACAGCACGATCGGGTAGCAAGGTTTAATGAAGGTCTTGCTGATATGATAACCACCATTGTTGGCTCACTTAGAGCCGGCTTCAGTTTTCCACAGGCATTAAAATCCGTTACTGAGGAAGCGGCTTCACCGATTAAGGAGGAAATGGAGTTCGTATTGAAAGAAATGCAGTACGGAAAAAGCATTGAAGATGCGTTGAACGATTTAAAGGAACGTATGCCAAGTGAAGACTTGGATTTAATGATCCAAGCGATCTTAATTCAACGTCAAGTTGGCGGTAATCTTGCGACTGTTCTGGATAAGATTGTGGAAACCATACGCGGCCGGACCAAAATACAGAGGCAAATTACCACCTTAACGGCACAGGGGCGGTTATCCGGATATGTCATTGCCCTGCTTCCGGTCATTCTTGGATTAGTTCTTTACATGATTCAGCCTGAATATATTGGAACGCTGTTTCATCATCCAATTGGCCTTGCAATGGTGGCGGCAGGTCTCATTTCAGGAATTATCGGTTTTATTTTAATCAAAAAAATTACTACAATCGAGGTGTAGCGGGTGGTGTATCTATGTTTATTTATAACCGTCACACTTGGGGTTTATGGGATTCTATTAATTAAACCCGAAAAAAATAATCGTATGAAAGCCCGCGTAGACTTCTTTTTATTAGATGCACAAGCTGGCAAGGAAGAAATGGTTTCAGAGGAACAGGAGTCGTTTTCCAAGAGAATGATTACTCCAGTTTTACTAGATTTTAAAAAGAGCTTTAGGAAGAGGATCCCAGGGGAGAAAGAAGTAAAAATTGACTTAAAGCTGCAGAAGGCGGGAAATCCCTTTGGGATGACAGCGGTTGATTTTCGGTTGGTCCAAGCTGTTTCCATTTGCCTCATTCCGATGATTTTCGCCGGTTATGGTGCAATCCTGCATGCCGGTAATGGAGTCACCATTATCTTTGTAATTGTAGGAATTCTTGTTGGTTTTTTTGCGCCCCATCTCTATTTGAAACAGAAAACAAAGGCAAGGTGCCGCATTGCCTTAAGGGAATTTCCAGATGTTTTAGATTTGTTAACTGTTAGTCTTGAAGCGGGGCTTGGCTTTGATGCGGCGGTGGCAAAGGTAGTTTCCAAAAAAGAAGGTGTTCTAGCAGCTGAATTTCAACGTTGTATGGAGGAAATCCGCCTTGGTAAAACGAGAAGGGAGGCACTTTCCGGTATTCGGGACAGGATGGATGTCGATAGTATCAAAGCCTTCATTAGTAGTGTCCTCCAGGCAGAAAAACTGGGAATTGGCATGGTGAGGGTGTTAAGAGTCCAATCAAATGAAGTTAGAGAACGGAGAAAGCAACGCGCAGAAGAAGAGGCGATGAAAGCACCCATCAAAATGCTGTTTCCGTTAGTCCTTTTCATATTTCCGAGTTTATTTATTGTTTTGTTAGGGCCGGCGGTGATTCAATTTATTGAGACTTTTAAAAATGGTTAAACCCTTTGCATTATGTGTAAAGGGCTTTATCGTGTTAAAATAATTATTAGATTGTTCTGTTTATTTTTTCAATAAGTCGCAGTCAATAAAAACAGGGGTGAGTAACAATGAGATTTGTAACAGTCCAGCATAATAATGAACCGTTTGTAGGTGTAGTCGATTCGAATGAATCAAAAATACTTTTACTTAATCCTGCGGAAGAAGCAAGAACAGGACAAAAAAGCTTCCCAGCTTCTTTGTTGGAATGTATCGCCATGGAGGAGCATTTTATCAATCAAGTCAATAGTCTGTTAGAGTGGGTGGAAAGTAGGGGGAAGTCTGATTCGTTTTTCATTCCGCTAGAAGCGGCGACCTTACTTGCTCCGATTCCAAGGCCGAGCAAGAATATCTTTTGTGTGGGGAAAAATTATGTGGAGCATGCGATTGAAATGGGGAGTGCCGAAGATATCCCTAAGCATGTTATGGTTTTTACCAAGGCGCCAACTACAGTTATTGGTCCTAATGGGACGATTTTACCCCATCATGATGTAACGAGCCAGCTGGATTATGAAGGAGAACTTGCCGTTATTATTGGAAAAAAGGGCATGGCGATAAAGAAAGAAGAGGCACTTGATTATGTGTTCGGGTATACCATTATAAATGATGTAACGGCGCGTGATTTACAATCAAGGCACAAGCAATTTTTCATCGGAAAAAGCTTGGATACAACATGCCCAATGGGGCCATGGATTGTCCATAAAAGCGCGGTCGAAAATCCTAATGATTTAACTATCGAAACGAAGGTAAATGGAGAAGTAAGGCAGAGCTCTAATACCAAGAATTTTATTTTTCCGATTGAAGAGGTCCTAGCCGTATTATCTGCAGGCATGACGCTTGAACCGGGTGATATTATTGCAACGGGCACTCCTGCTGGTGTCGGAAAAGGTTTCAAACCGCCAAGATTTTTGCAGTCTGGCGACCAAATAGATATTTCAATTGAAAGAATTGGTACTTTGGTAAACAAGGTTGGGGGTAACAAAGCCTACGACTTATAAAACAACATACTCCGTTTATCACTATATCTGGGTTCATTTCTTCGTATTTTAAAATTGCCTATGGTATGATATAGTCGAAAAAGTTTACATAAGGAGGCAATTTAAATGATTCACGGTCATGTAACAGCTTGGGCTTTAGCTCTAATATTATTTTTTGTAGCGATTTTTTTGAACAAGGGCGGTAAGGCAAAAGGGTTTAAAATTGTCCAAATGATTTTAAGAGTACTATATTTGCTGATTATTGGAACTGGGATTGGGATGCTTATTAAGACAGGTTTGGACACTCAACATATTTTAAAAGCTGCGGCAGGACTCTGGATTGTCGGGTTATTTGAAATGATTCTCGGTCGAGTTGCAAATAACAGAAGGACGTCTGTTTTTTGGATCCAGTTTGTAGTCGCATGGGTACTTGTTCTTTATTTAGGTTTTCATGTTTTACATATTTATGATATTTAATATCTATAATGATATTAAACTAAGGCTGCTGAGAATTTAATCCTCGTCAGCCTTTTTATTTTGTGGAAGACGATAATCAAGGGTGACAACATTGGTCTTTGGTTTTAAAATTGGTAGTAGTAGAGAGGAGAGGATCCATATGCTCGTAAAGGTGTTTGCAAATCTCCGGCAAATTTGCGGCGGGGTTACGGTAGAGGTGCAGCCTGATGGGGACCGGGTTATCGATGTGCTTGATAAAATGGTTGTGATGTACCCTGATTTAAAGGATGAAATTTTTACAGCAGAAAAAGAGCTGCTTCCATTTGTCCATGTGTACGTTAATGGGAGGAATATTATCCATCTTGACAATCTTCAGACTAAGGTCGAGGAAACGGATCAGTTTGCGCTTTTCCCTCCGGTTGCAGGCGGCTGATGTGATAATAAGAGATTTAGAGTTTCGCGGCATTAACCGAGAACACCTCGGGATGTATTTTGAAGAACTCGGTGCAGTGCCAATGTCGGACAGCTACCCGTATGTCTTTGCCGGGGATGGCTGGAACGGAAAAATTTTATCCGAAAAGGAAATAGCATTTACTACAAGTTTTAAAGTTAATGCAGTACAAGTCCGTTTTGAAGCAGAGAATGAAGCTGCAATGTTAGAACTCATCAAACAATATCGGTACAAAACAACCAGAATAGGCGGTTAAAAGGCTCCTGCGAAATTAATAACGCAGGAGCCTTTTTTTATGCTAATTGATTTTCAGAGTCAATTATTCCTAATTCACGAAGCTTTTCTTCCGGTACTAGGCCGTCTTTCCAGCCGCGGACCTGGTAGTATTCTTCCAGCATGATATCCATTCGGCTGACAGCCCCGGCACTGTTTCCAGAAGCAGGTTCTTCAGTGAACCGTTTAGGCAGGAAGTCATCGTCACGTTGATTAAAGCCTGCGAGGTTATTATAATAACGCTCAAGATTATAAATTCTTTCCCCAGCCTTCATCACGTCATCAGCTGTCAATTGGACGCCAGTCATCGCACTATATTGCTCGGCATAATGCTCAGCGTTTTCAGAGAAGGAAGAGAACTTACAAATATTCATAGAATCAGAGAACGCAAGCATATCTTGGAATACCTTTAATAATTCCCCTTTTCCTTCAGGCTGCAGGCGGTCAGTTGGTTCCGGAATACCAGCAATTTCACTGGCTACGGTATAGCCGCGCAGGTGGCAGGCACCGCGATTACTTGTTGCATAACCAAGGCCAATACCTTGAATTCCGCGAGGGTCGTAAGCTGGAATGGATTGACCTTTAACGGACATCGATAATTCAGGAGCACCCCATAGTGCAGTTGCTCGGGCAGGTCCTTCAGCAAGAACGCCGCCAAAGCCTTCGCGGAAAGCAATTTTTCTAGTTAATTCAATCATAGAGTCGGCGTCACCCCAGACCAGCTCTTCTGAAATGATCCCTTTTTCATAAGCCTCCATCGTTACAGAAAAGGCGTGCCCCAGCTCAATCGTATCAAGACCATATTCATTGCAGCGGTCAATCATATAAGAAATTGCTTCCGCATCGCTTAATAGACAGTTGGAACCGAGCGACCAGGCAGACTCAAACTCAATACTTTCGACACGTGTCTTATATTTACCATCTTTTACTTCAACCTCAATTTTACAGCCAACCGGGCAGGCATGGCAGGTGTTGTTAGCTACTCGTAAATGGGTGTTAACATATTCACCGCTGTGCTTTTCTGCCTCATCCCAGTGAGTAAGCTGTGAGTTTTTCGTTGGCAGTGCTCCGACTTCATTAATTAGGTTGGTTAACACGTTTGTACCGTAAACAGATAGTCCGCCTTTATTCGGCGCCGTTAAGCCGCCGTCAAGAATCGCTTTAACCGCCTTTTTGTTGGCTTCCTTATATTCACCATCTAGCTTAGGCACCGGCATATTCCCTTTTTGGGTTGCCTTGATCACAATGGCCTTCAATTTTTTATAGCCGGCAACAGCAGCTGTACCGCCTCGGCCTGCTGCCCGGTCATGCTCATTAATAAAGGAGGCGAAACGAACGGTATTTTCACCCGCTTGACCAATGGTCATGACACTAAGGTCTGACTCACCGTATTGGTCTTTCATTGCCTTAATAAATGCTCTGGTACTAGTACCCCAATAGTCTGAAGCATCACGGATTTCTGCTTTCCCATCTTCAATATAAAGGTAAACAGGCTTGTCGCTTTTTCCAGTGAAAATAATATTATCGACACCAGCCCATTTCAAACGTGCAGCTGTCCAGCCGCCGATATGGGAATCAGTAACAGTACCGGTTAGCGGCGATTTTGTAACCACACAAAGGCGTCCGCTCATCGATGAACGGGAACCGGTTACAGGACCTGTCATGATACATAGAGCGTTCTCTGCCGACAATGGTTCGACTTCAGGACCGTTATCTAATACATATTTAACCCCAAGTCCCCGGCCGCCGATATACTTTTTTGCATCTTCTTCGTTGATGGACCTGTATTCAACGGTCCCTTCCGTTAAATCAACTAACACTTCTTTGTTTTTAAACCCGCCTAGATTCAAAGTTTTTCCCTCACTTTCAAATAATATTAATCTCTTATCAAAAAGCTAAGAGATTTCGCCAAAACTTATCTATAAACCCAATATTTATTATACACTTTTTAGAATATTATTAAAATTAAAATTTATGTAAAGAAAGATAATTTGATATGATAATAGTATTAAGCATGTTTGGATGTAGGAGTTATTTAAAGTCTTTTGGAAAAGAGGAATAATTGATGGGTGATTTAGAACGTTATTCAAGACAAATCCTTTTTCGGGCGATTGGGGAAGAGGGACAGCGTAAATTGCTGACAAGCAGAGTAGCTATTGTTGGAGCAGGAGCACTTGGCACCGTGATTGCAAACCATCTTGTCCGTTCCGGTGTTGGTCATTTAAGGTTGATTGATCGCGATTTAGTGGAGATTTCCAATTTACAGCGGCAAACGCTTTTTGATGAAGAAGATGCCAGATTAAATCTCCCTAAGGCTATTGCCGCCCAAAAAAGACTAAATAAAATTAATTCCTCCATAACTGTAGAGGCAGTGATTGCAGACCTAAACCTCGATAATGCAGAAGATTTATTAAGCGGTTTTGAAGCTATTGTCGATGGCACGGATAATTTTATGACCCGGTTCTTAATTAATGATGTCGCTATTAAAACCGGAACCCCGTGGGTACATGGTGCTGCGGTAAGTTCTAGAGGAATGTTTGCCGTGATTAAACCAGGGATTACTCCATGCTATCGCTGTCTGTTTCCACATGTACCGGCGGGAACGGGAGAAACATGTGATACGGTTGGTGTCCTATCGCCGTTAACGGATATTATCGGCTCCTATCAGGCAATGGAAACAATAAAATTATTGGTCGAGGCGGATACTACCCCTAACCTAGAACAAATTGATATCTGGGATGTTACTACGATGCAAATGGATATTTCTAAGGGGAGGAATCCAAATTGTCCAGCATGCGTTCATGGACAATTTGATTTTCTCGACCGGTCTTCTAATCTTCAGGTTGCCTATACAACGCTATGCGGCCGCAATACAGTTCAAATCAATCCAAGGAATAAACGCGAGCTTGATTTGAAAAAATTGGCTGAGTATCTGAAGATTAGCGGAAAAGTGGCGGGGAATGAATTTTTATTGCGCTTTTACCCTGAAGCAGATATTTCAATTGTCGTATTTAAGGACGCCCGCGTCCTCATCCATGGAACAAATGATATCGTTAAAGCAAAAATGCTCTATGCGAAATATATAGGGAACTAAACTAGTCCTTGTAAAAAAAGAAGAGGCATGGATTTTCCATGCCTTTTCTTATAGTATCAGAATTTATATCATTGTACTTTGAGAATTGTCCAGCTCCAGCGCCCTAGCGGCTAATGTCCTTCGCTCTCCGCCCTACGATAAGTCAACATCGGGCAGCGAAGCTCTCCGTGTTTCCTTTATCTCAGTTGGAGCGCTCCAGGCCATACGCCGCTGACCAGGGCGCTTGCGCTTTTCTTTATGAAATCATTTTTTCGATTATTAGTCTCTTTCCTGTGTTTAAGGTGAATTCGAACCGGTCATTAATCTTTTCAAAGTAGCAAAAATGATGCTGAACGTTACAAATTTGCTCTTGGTTATCGAACACCATAAAGTTCACACCATCTTTCCGCTGTTCGTCTGATAAAAACGATAAATGGTTGTAACAATAAATGCAATCGAATATGGAGAAGTTTAATGAGTTTAACGTGGTTATGAACTGGAAAAATGCATCATCATTTATCCCGTCTAACAATCTTTCGAGCGAATAGATTAAATGTTTCTTAATCCGCACTAAATCATGGTCACGGAGCATGATTGCTTCATTCCCAATACGGATTTTACCTGATTCAAACAATATACCCTTTTTCCAGCGATTCATCCGAAAGATTTCAATCTCCTGCTGCAGATAATCTTCTAACATGGCAGCCTCTTCAGACTCCTCATCAAAAAATATCCATTGATCGTTAATTTGTTCAACAGTTCCTTCGGTATAGGCTCGCTTTTGAATATCGTATAGATAGATTCGTTGTTGTCGATTCATTGTTAACCTCCGTGCCAGATGCTTACATATTCCTTTTTAGACATCTTCCTGAAATTTTATAACCTGATTATTTTAAAAGAGTAAGGATAAAATTCCCTAATCTTAAAAACACTTGTTAAAAGTGATTTTGAATATTCGCTTTATGGACAATTAACCAAATAGTATGGGCTGAATACAATAGACCATGTATTAAATGTCTAGAAGCGGTTTAGAAAGGAGATTAGTACATGTGTGGAATATCCGGATGGATTGATTTTAAGAAAATAATTAGCAAGGAAACAGATTCCCTTACGAAAATGGCCGAAACGCTGGCAAGGAGAGGCCCCGATGAAACGAACATCTGGACAGATACACATGTAGGTTTTGGACATAAAAGATTAATTGTTGTCGACCCAGCAGGGGGAAGGCAGCCAATGTCCAATCAAATAATGGGTTATCATTACACAATTTGCTACAACGGGGAATTATATAACACGGAAGATATCCGCAAAATTCTCCTTACTAAAGGATATTCTTTTAAAGGTCATTCTGATACTGAAGTATTGTTATCAGCCTATATAGAATGGGCGGAAGAATGTGTAAATTATTTAAATGGCATCTATGCATTTGCGATTTGGGATAGTAAGAGAGAACAACTCTTTATTGGACGAGACCGTCTCGGGGTAAAACCGTTATTTTTCACAGAACACAAAAAAGGACTTATCTTTGCATCGGAACTCAAGGCAATCCTTGCCCATCCTGAAATTAAAATCGAGATCAATCATGAGGGGCTTTCCGAAATTTTTGGAGCAGGACCATCCCGCCCGCCTGGTTCGGGGGTCTTTAAAGGAATAAAAGAACTTAGACCTGCCCATGCGCTTACTTTTTCAAGAAACGGTCTAAAGATTTGGCGCTATTGGAATGTAAAAAGTGAGCAACACAAAGATTCTGTCGAGGAAACGGCAGAAAAGGTCCGTTTTTTAGTTAGTGATGCAATAACAAGGCAACTTGTTTCAGATGTGCCATTATGCACCTTCTTATCAGGCGGGCTTGATTCAAGTATCATCACAGCCATTGCTGCTAAAGGCTTCTCAAAGCAAAATAAAGGGCAGCTCCATACGTATTCGATTGATTATGAAGGAAATGACCACTATTTTACCTCTAATGAATTCCAGCCGGATGCAGACGGGAAATTCATTCAAATGGTAACGGATAAATTTGGTACTAAGCACTTTAACAAAACCATTTCACAGCAACAATTAGTAAACGATTTGTTAGAAGCCACTCATGTTAGAGATCTTCCTGGAATGGCAGACGTGGATTCCTCGCTTCTCTGGTTTTGCCGGGAGATAAAAAAGGATTTTGTTGTCAGCCTGTCAGGAGAATGTGCCGATGAAATTTTCGGAGGGTACCCATGGTTTCATCGCAAGCCCGACTTGGAGCGGCTTGGCTTTCCCTGGATGCGCTCTGTTACAGAACGGCAAAATTTGTTGAAGCCGCATTGGCAGGAAAGATTGATGTTGAATGAATATTGCCTGGAACAGTATCGCCAGGCAGTGGCTGAAACTCCTAGATTAGAAGGGGAAAGTGCAGAAGAATCAAAACGCAGAGAATTATTCTACATTAATATGATTTGGTTTATGACGACTCTGCTTGATCGAAAGGATCGAATGAGTATGGGGGCCAGCCTTGAGGTCAGAGTACCTTTTGCGGATCATCGTCTTGTCGAGTATGTTTGGAATATCCCTTGGGAGATGAAAATGTATCAAGGGAGGGAAAAAGGAATCCTTCGTAAAGCCTTTGAGGGTATCCTTCCGGAGGAAGTTCTTTACCGGAAGAAGAGTCCTTATCCCAAAACACATAACCCGGAGTATGTTATGTTAATCCAAAAATGGATGGTGGAGATTTTGCAAGATAAGTCTTCTGCCTTACATGAATTCTTTGATAGGCAGCAACTAGAAAGAATTGTCGAGTCCGGAGGGAATTCCTTTCAAGAGCCTTGGTTTGGACAGCTGATGACTGGGCCGCAATTATTGGCCTACCTTGTGCAGTTACACACATGGTTCAAGGATTACAATATTAACATAGTGAATTAATTGGTCATACTTCTAGAAAAAAGCGCCTGAAATGGTGGATTAAATTTGGAATAAAATCTTTATTAGCTTAAAATGAGTGTAGGGAAGAGGGGCCGCCTTCTTCCTTTTTTAGAGGAGGAAATTAAATGAAAAAAATGACACTCTTTTTGGCCGCTTTATTACTATTCTCATCGACTCCTGCACATGCGGCTGTAAAAAAAGAAGGCAGGCTGTGGCAGGATGAATCTGTTTATTCTATCATGATTGACCGTTTCAACAATGGAGATATAAAAAATGACACCGATGTTAATGCACAGGATCCGCTAAGCTTTAACGGTGGTGATTTTCAAGGAATTATTGAAAGATTAGATTACATACATGATATGGGATTCACTTCGATTCGCCTGACACCTATCTTCGACAATGCTAAGAATGGCTATCATGGCTATTGGGTGGAGGACTTTTACAAAACGGACGAGCATTTTGGTACGATTAAGACCTTCCAAGAGCTTGTAAAAGAAGCACATAAACGGAAAATGAAGGTTATAATCGATTTTGTCACAAACAACGTAGCAGCCAGTCATCCGTGGGTAAGTGATGCCAGCAAGCAGGACTGGTTTAATGATAAACAGGAAATCAATGATTGGAATAATCAACAGGAGCTGGAAAATGGCTGGGTCGATGGGTTGCCTGACCTTAATCAGGACAACCCCGAGGTTAAGAAATACTTAATTGAGGCAGCGAAATGGTGGATTAAGAAAACGGATGTCGATGGGTATAGTCTACCAGAGGTAAACAATGTACCGCTTAGCTTTTGGGATGATTTCTCAAAGGAAGTGAAGAAAGGGAAGAAGGATTTTTTCCTGTTAGGCATAATCTCAAAAAATACTTCCACTGGCCTGAAACAATATGAAACAGCCGGAATTGACAGCCTATTTGATTACACTTACAATGCTCAATTGAGAAAAACGCTGGCAACAACAGATCAATCCTTCAGTAACCTTTATCCAAATGTTGTTGACAGTCAGCCCTCCTTTTTGAGACCAAATTTTATGGATGATGAATATTCTGTAAGATTTACAAATGATATTGTGGAAAAAAGGCAATTCCCGGGCTCACGCTGGAAAACGGCATTGACCTATCTTTATACCACCCCAGGAATTCCGATGGTTTATTATGGGACTGAAATCGCCTTAAGTGGGGGAGAAATTCCCGATAATCGCCAGCAGATGAATTTCCGGACGGAGAAAGAACTGATTGATTATATTACCAAGATTGGCGGACTAAGAAATCAGCTCCCCTCCTTGACAAGAGGAACGATGGAAATCCTTTATGACAAGCAAGGAATGGTGGTTTATAAACGAGTCTTTCAAGGCGAAACATCGGTTATTGCGATAAATAATACGAACAAATCGCAGAAGGTCATTTTAACAGCTGAGCAGTTAGCGGAAGGCAAAGAGCTCCGCGGCTTACTTGCCGGGGACTTTGTCCGCAGCCATGGGAATCAATATATTCTCATTCTCGATCGTGATAATTCAGAAATATATGTCCAAACAGATAAAAGCGGAATTAATATCACACTCATTGCATCGTTAATTTTTGTATATATATTAGTCTTTATCTTCTTGTTCTTTATCATCAAAAGAAGAAAAAATAAGACAATAGAATAAGACCAACGGCGGGATGTTTCCCGCCGTTGCGCTTTTCTTATCCATTTACGATTGTCCCGCCGTTGACGTGAATCATTTGGCCGCTGACATAGGAGGAGTCATCTGACGCCAGGAAAACATAGCTTGGTGCGAGCTCGGATGGCTGTCCGGCTCTTCCCATCGGAGTGGTTGAACCAAATGTCGCTACTTTGTCAGCTGTAAATGTCGATGGGATCAGCGGGGTCCATATCGGTCCGGGAGCAACACCATTTACTCTGATTCCTTGTGGTGCCAATGATTTTGAAAGCGAGCGGGTAAAGGTGACAATTGCTCCTTTTGTCGCAGAGTAATCCAATAATTGTTCATTTCCTTCATAGGCAGTGATGGACGCAGTGTTTATGATTGATGCACCTTCCTTTAAATAGGGAAGGGCCATTTTTGTCATATAAAAATAGGAAAAAATATTTGTCCGGAATGTTTTTTCGAGCTGGGCAGATGTAATATTGAGCAGGCTTGGCTGTGGATGCTGTTCAGCAGCATTGTTTACTAGGATGTCAAGCTTGCCAAATTTAGCAATCGTATTATTTACAATTTCCTTACAAAATTCTTCATTTCCTATATCGCCAGCATAGAGCAGGCATTTTCGGCCCTCCGCTTCAATGAGCTGCTTGGTCTCTTCCGCATCCTGATATTCTTCTAAGTAGACAATTACGATATCTGCGCCTTCTTTAGCAAAATAAATTGCGACAGATTTTCCAATACCACTGTCAGCTCCTGTGATAATGGCCGTTTTGCCTGCTAATTTTCCGCCAGCTTGATAATTGGCATCAACAGAGGTCGGCCGAGGTTCCATTTCACTTTCTAGCCCAGGCTGCCTGTTCTGATGCTGGGGTGGAAAGGTCGGCTTTTGATTATTTTGATTACTGCTCATTTACGAAAACCTCCACATATATATTCAA
Organism: Neobacillus sp. NPDC093127; assembly: GCF_044754175.1. NCBI lineage: Bacteria > Bacillati > Bacillota > Bacilli > Caryophanales > Bacillaceae > Neobacillus > Neobacillus sp. NPDC093127. The sequence goes on along the minus strand of NZ_JBIVOP010000006.1, from coordinate 111,476 downwards.
TAGTTAGTGTTCGATAAATGAGTAAAAATATGAAGACAAAAAAACGGAAGGAATAATAACCCCTTCCGCCATTTGTTTAGCGATAATTAATAAACTGCACATCCACCGTTAAATCAGCTTCACGCACCAAAGAAATGATTTTTTGCAAATCGTCGCGGTTTTTACCGGTGACACGTACTTGATCGTCCTGCACCTGACTTTTCACCTTTACACCACTGTTTTTGATAATGGTATTAATCTTTTTGGCATTTTCTTTATCGATACCTTGGACAAGTTTGGCTCTTTGGCGAACGGTGCCGCCGGATGCCTTTTCGATTTTTCCGTAATCTAGGTTTCTAACTGGGATACCTCGTTTAATCATTTTGCTAAATAATACATCTTTTAGCTGGTCCATTTTATATTCATCATCTGAAATCAGGACTAGCTCTTCTTTATCAAGTGAGACTTCACTTTTGCTGCCTTTAAAATCGTAACGCGTACCAATTTCTTTCATTGTTTGTGTAATTGCATTTGTGACCTCAGAAAAGTCTACTTTGGATACAATATCAAATGAGCTGTCTTTAGACATAACCAAACCTCCATTTTTTCAACCATAGGTAGAAACATTACCTGCAAAAGTTTCCCTTTATGGCTACATTATAGTAAAATATAGCAGTTATAACAAGATTCAGGAAAAGCTCCATGAAAAGAAAAGGGGAGTAATGATGTCATTACAAGAACTTATTGGTCAATCCACTACTTTAACAGTTGCCCGTAAAGCAGCTTTCGGCTATTTTTTAACGGATGGAAATGAAGATGTTTTGCTCCATATCAATCAGGCTGATCAAGAATTTCAAGAGGAGGATCAGGTTGAGGTTTTTCTATATGTTGATTCGGAAGGACGAATTTCCGCTTCAACTACCATCCCGGAAATTGCCGTCGGACGCTATGGATGGGTCAAGGTAACAGATACAAATCCGAAAATTGGTGTTTTCTTAAATATTGGGCTTCCAAAGGATATTTTGTTAGGGATAGACGATTTGCCGACACATAAGTCAGTCTGGCCGAAGGCAGGGGATTTAGTCTATATAACATTAAAGCTGAGCCGCAATTATCTACTTTATGCCAAGCTTGCCAGCGACCCAATTATAGAATCCATTTCTGTAAAAGCAACAAGAGAAAATTTCAACAAAAATGTTCAGGGGCATATTTACCGAACTGCAAAGGTAGGAAGCTGGATTTATACGATAGAAGGATTTAAAGGGTTCATACATGAATCCCAGAGGCAGCAAGAGCCCCGTTTAGGACAAAAGGTCGAAGGTCGGATTATCGATATTAAGGAAGATGGAACGATTAACGTTTCCTTGCTTGCTAGGAAAGAGGAATCCCAAGATCAAGATGCAGATACCATTTACGAATATTTACTGAGCAGAGATGGTGCTATGCCATTCAGCGATAAGAGTATGCCTGAAGAAATACAAGAACGTTTTGGCTTAAGTAAGGGGGCGTTTAAGCGTGCCCTCGGGAAATTGATGAAAGAAGGCAAGGTTTATCAAGAAGGAAGCTGGACATATGTCAAGAAAGATTAAGTAGTTAAATACATACTCTTTTTTAGATTGCTTACACTAATAAGCGTAAGCAATTTGAAAGGGGTAAGTTTATGCCGCATACTTCCGATAATGACAAAAAAGCAAAAGACAATAATGCGCTTCACCATGAAAAAAATATGATGCGTGAAAAAAATCGTCAGGCAGGGAAAAATCAATACTCTAAACAGACAGACCATAAATAAAAAATGAGTGAGGGCGTTCCGAGGGCACTGAAAAAGTCCCTTAAATTTAGGGTTTTGTGTCTAGAGTGGGCTGTTGATTTCCGCTCCAGGCGGCTTCGCTTTCCGCGGGGTGGGCGGTGAGCCTCCTCGGCGTAAACGCCTGCGGGGTCTCACCTGTCCCACTGCTCCCGCAGGAGTCTTCGCCGCCTTCCGCTCCAATCAACAGTGTTCTTTTAAAAAGATAGATACCCTCATGAACAAAAAGACGCCTCAAAATTCACTTTTAGAATTTTTAGAGTCGTCTTTTTTATACTGCTATTCAGCACTATTGAAAAATCCAAAGATTTTCAGTGACCTCGAAATATTTCACTCATTTTTTATTGGTTAGGCATTTGGTTTAAAAAGAATATCGAAATGGTTCCTGCGCCTGTATGGGAACCTACAGCGGAGCCAATCGAAGAAATATAGACTTCTTTCGGATGAAATGCTTCCTCAATCAGTGCTTTCATTTCTATTGCCCCTGCTTCATTATCGGCATGGCTAATGCCAATTACTTGTTCCTTCATACTATTTCCGCGCTCGGACATGATTTCGATAATCCGGCGAAACACCTTCTTCTTCCCGCGGATTTTTTCGATTGGAACAAGTTTGCCGTCTTCCACGTTTAATATCGGCTTGATGTTCAATAATCCGCCCAAAAAGGCTGACGCTTTCGAGACACGGCCGCCCTTTGCCAAATAATCTAAATCCTCTACCGTAAATAGATGCTCCATATGCCCGCTTCTAAATCGCACATCTTTTAAAATTTCTTCTTTAGCCACGTTATTTGCGGCTAGCCTTGCTGCTTCCATAACGACAAGACCAAAACCAAGTGATGCACATTTCGTATCAACAATCGTTAAATTAAAGTTTGGATATTTTTCCTTCACTTGGTCAAGAATCATAACAGCGGTTGAATAAGTACCAGATAATGCAGAAGAGAATGCTATGTATATACCGTCTTCATTTTTTTTCGCCATTTCGGTAAAGATTTCCTCAAACGCAAGTGGAGAAGCTTGAGATGTTTTCGGCACAATTCCATTTCGGATTGCATCATAGACGGTTTTGGGATCAATCGTTTTTACATCTTCAAATTCTTCATCATTAATATGGACCTTCAAGGGGATTAAAGTGACATTATTTTCTTCATAAAAACTTTTTGGTAAATCGCATGCGCTGTCAGCGAGGATTTTTACCTCCATGAAGCTCACCTGCTTTCACATCATATATAGTTTCAGTGTATCGGTTTCACCATAAAAATACAATTATCAAATTGCAGATTATAAATTATAAAGGGGGACATACCATTGCTTTGGCTCCAAACGAAAAAGACGGTCATTGTGATATTCGGTGCATTATTAAACGCGATCGCGATGAATTTATTTCTGATTCCTGCAAATGTTTATTCAAGCGGCTTTACTGGAATCGCCCAATTACTTTCTAAGGTGTTAAGTGATTATACACCAATCCATATTTCGATGGGTTTTTTATTACTTTTGTTAAATATTCCTGTCGCCATTTTAGGCTGGATAAAGGTAGGAAAATCTTTTACAGTTTATAGTTTTTTAAGTGTCGTCCTTTCCTCCTTATTTCTGACGATGATTCCAATTAAACAATTATCGCATGATATTTTATTAAATGCCGTATTTGGCGGTGTTATTTTAGCCATAGGAGTCGGGATCACCTTGAAATGGGGGGCTTCTACAGGTGGTGTTGATATTATTGCGATGGTGTTATCAAGAATGAAGGACAAACCAATTGGACCGTATATGTTTGTATTAAATGGCATCATTATTATGACAGCAGGCCTTCTCTATGGTCCAGAGAAAGCTCTTTACACGCTTGTCGCTTTATACACCTCAACAAGGGTGATTGATGCCATCCATACAAGGCATGCCAAACTTACGGCGATGATTATTACGAAAAAGACAGATGAATTAAAAAAGGCGATTCATGCTTCACTTGTTAGAGGAATCACGATGATTCCGGCAAAAGGGGCATTCTCAAATGAAACAAGAGACATGCTGATGATTGTGATTACCCGCTACGAGCTCTATGATTTAGAAAGAATTATTCAAGAAGTGGACCCCAATGCTTTTACAAATATCATTCAGACAACAGGGGTTTATGGCTTTTTTCGCAGAGATTAAGAAAAGCGCAAGCTTCATTTACGCTGCGTATCGACAGGTGTTTTACAAGGTAAATAGGAAAAGCGGAAGTGCCTCTATGGACACCTCCGCTTTTTCTAGGTAATCTGATCAAGCTCTTGCTGCATTTGTTGGAGCTGTGCTTGCTCTGCTACAGTCGAATTGGCATAAGCAGAACTAAGTGCATTCTTTGCCTTACCGACAGCAGAATCAAGGTCAGCTGGGTTAGCGGATTTCGCCATCTCAACAAATCTCCGTGCTTCCTGGAACAATTGGTTTCCCATGTTAAATTCCTCCAAGCGAGGATTCGTGCACATTGGCCATTTTCTGAGCTTCCGCTTCAGCGTAGGTCATGTGATAAGGAATACGTTCGGCATGCTTGTTAACGGTATCCTTTCCTTGCTGGACAAAGCGTTTTGATTTGTTTGATTTACCCATTCGAATCCCTCCAATATGCTAAGAAGCTCGTATTGAAACAGCAGGGCTGCCTCACAAAATAGTATGCTCCAAAGCGGCTGGGTTCATTTAGGTAAACGTGCACTTTCGCTTTATAATTTTATATTTAACAATTCCGTCAAATATTGACCAACACCATCTTCTTCATTCGTTAATGTGACATCATTGGCAATATTTTTCACCTGATCGATTGCATTTCCCATGGCAATCCCATGACCGGCATATTCAAGCATTTCTAGGTCATTATCTTCATCACCAAACGCGACAATTCTTTCAGCTGGAATACCAAAATATTCAGAAGCCTTTTTCAGACCCACTGCCTTGTTTAAACCTACCTTAATAATTTCAATTACATGCCATGGAGCTGCCCAGCTGCGATGGTCAATTACTTCGGCATGCACTGCGGATAAATGGTCACGAATCGTTTTTAACTGATCTTCCTCGGTATGGATTAGCATACTTGTTGGAGCATCCTGCAGAAAATTAGCTAAATCCCCTGTAGTAATTTTGGGGTTGCCATAGCTAAAAATATCTAAAAGTTTTTCATCATGATAGTGGAAATAAACATCATCAATCACTTCGGCAATAATATTATGGAATTGAAAGCTTCGGCAGGCTTCGACGATATCTTTCGCTACCTTTACATCAAGAGGCTCGTGAAAATAGCCCCAATTAGGATTTCGTGGATGGTGCATAAATGCCCCGTTAAAATTGACAATTGGCGTGTCCAAATCCAGTTCGCGATAATACATTTCACTGGAACGATAAGGCCTTCCCGTGGCAATCATAACGATATGTCCATTTTCTCTTGCTTTTTTAAGGATTTCCTTTGTTTTTGTTGAAATTGTTTTATCATCTTTTAATAATGTCCCATCAAGGTCTAATGCAATTAAATGTCTCTCTGTCATAAAGGGGTCCCCTTCTTACTATTAATTTTTATCAATCAATGCGTCGCTTTAGGAAAATGTTTGTCTCCATGATACACTAACATTATGGGGAATTATTTTCTCTATACTTACCATGTTAACAATTTTATAGCTAACCTGTAAAAAAATTCACATCAAAAGCTATAGAAAACAGATATACTAATTTTATTTCAGGTTAATTTATACTAGATAATATCAATAAATAGGAGTGAATGGAAATGAATGAAGAATTAAAAGAAAATATAATGGGTGCAATGGAGTTAGTTATTGACCCTGAGCTTGGCGTAGATATTGTTAATTTAGGTTTGGTCTATGATGTTGAAATGGATGATGAAGGGCAGGTAACGGTTACGATGACATTAACCTCAATGGGCTGCCCGCTCGCCGGAACGATTGTGGATCAAGTTAAAAGAGCTTTGGCAGATATCCCTGAGGTCAAAGACACAGAAGTAAATATCGTTTGGAATCCACCATGGAACAAAGAGATGATGTCGCGATATGCGAAAATAGCCTTAGGAATTCGTTAAGGGGCAGTGAACCAATATGAAAAATAAAATCTTATTAGTAAGCTCGAATCAGCTCGGCAGGGGAGACCAAGTACTTGGTGAAAATATCCTTGAAACATTTTTTACGATTTTGAAGCAAAAGGATGAGCTTCCTGTCGCTGTTTTTTGTATGAACAGCGGCGTGCTGACGATGACCGAGGATTCGTTTGTTTCCGTACATTTGAAAGAATTAGAAGACATGGGCACAGAAATTTTTGCCTGTAAAACTTGTGCAGACCACTATGGAGTAAGTGAAAAATTGACAGTTGGCAAAATCAGCGGAATGGCAGATTTTATTGAACTAGCGGCTAAATATGAAGTATTAACCATTTCTTAAAAACAGCAGAAAAAATCTCTGCTGTTTTTTTTGCCTTCACAAAACAGACAAAATATAAGGTGTAGGTTGTGAGATAGTTCACTTTTTTATAACTTTAACACCTTTATAATACAGGTATTAAGGCTGTTTGAGTTTGAAATAGCCGGTTTTGGGAGGCGTTTCATATGGCTTTTAGCCGAGATTTTAATAAAGATCCATTTATCGTAATTTGGGAACTCACCAGGGCGTGTCAATTAAAATGCCTGCACTGCCGAGCGGATGCCCAGTATAAAAGGGATCCTCGTGAGCTATCGTTTGAAGAAGGTAAACATTTAATTGATCAAATATATAACATGAACAATCCAATGCTTGTATTTACGGGCGGAGATCCACTTATGAGGGAAGATGTATTTGAAATTGCGAAATATGCAGTTAAAAAAGGCGTACGTGTATCGATGACACCAAGTGCGACACCAAATGTTACCAAAGAAGCAATTGAAAAGGCAAAAGAAGTGGGACTTGCACGTTGGGCCTTTAGTATTGATGGACCTACAGCAGAGGTTCATGACCATTTCCGCGGCACGGCTGGTTCATTTGATCTCACCATGGAAAAAATTAAATATTTGCATGAAGTTGGATTACCGATTCAGATTAATACGGTTATTTCCAGATACAATATTGAATATCTTGAAGAAATGGCAAAAATGGTTGAAGATTTGAACTGTGTCTTATGGAGTGTCTTTTTCCTAGTTCCGACTGGAAGAGGCCAGGCATCTGATATGATTTCCCCAGTTGAACACGAAAAAGTTTTCAGATGGCTTTATGAACTAAGCAAGCTTGTGTCCTTTGATATTAAAACAACAGAAGCTATGCATTACCGCCGTGTTGTGATTCAGCAAAAAATGCGTGAAGCGAAGGAAACGGCAGATGAAATTGATTATTTAAGTGCCCTAACGGAAAAAGGGCTAACAGGCTCAATCGACGGTCTTGGACGTGCACCGAAAGGCGTTAATGATGGAAATGGTTTTGTATTTATTTCGCATATTGGGGATGTGTACCCAAGTGGACTTTTACCTGTCAAGGCAGGTAATATTCGTGAAACTCCTTTAGCAGAAATATACCGGGAGTCGCCAATATTCCAATCGTTAAGAAATCCAGATCTTTATAAAGGAAAATGCGGCGTTTGCGAATTTCGCTATGTATGCGGCGGCTCAAGGTCACGGGCCTATGCGATGACAGGTGATTACCTTGAAAGCGAACCATTCTGTGTCTATATTCCAAAATCATTAAGAGAGAAACAAGTGCAATAAAAAAACGAGGCTGCCTCACTAATTTGAGACAGCCTCGTAAAAAACAATAATCTTAAAAGATAAGAAAGTAATTTTTGACTTTGAGAATTGTCCAGCTCCAGCGCCCTAGCGGCTAGTGTCCTTCGCACTCCGCCCTACGATAAGTCAAGCACGAATGCGCTCCGCTCTTCGTGTTTCCTTTATCTCAGTTGGAGTGCTCCAGGCCATACGCCGCTGACCAGGGCGCTTGCGCTTTTCTTATTCTATATTACAGTAAACCGCTGAACAATTTTCACAGCCAATTTCGTCCTTTAAGTATTGTAAATTCAATATCGATATTTTTCCTTTTTTAACAGCAATGATTTTATCACGCTTTAAATCACTAAGAATGCGGTTGGTACTTTCCCGGGAGGTGCCGCAGAAGTTTGCGAGTTCTTGATTGGTTAACGGAAGGTCGATTAAAATTTCGTTGCCTTTTGGAATGCCGTAACTATTAGACATCCGAATAAGTGTTGAGAATAGGGCGCCGCGTTTTCCATTTAAGACTAAATCACGAAATTTCGTCTGTGTTTTACGAAAATGGTCACTCATCCATTTCATAAATTCAAACGCAAGCTTACTATTTTGAAAAATTTCACTTTCAATCACTTCTTTTTTAATCGCGACAATTTCTCCTTCCTCTAGAACCTTGGCACTTAATAAATACCTTGGGTTGTCAGTAAAAAGGGTTAATTCGCCGCAAATATCGTTTACCCCACAAATTCTTAAGGAAAGTTCACGGCCGTCTGAAGTGATTTTGCTAATTTGAATTTTGCCGGAAACGATAATGTAGAGCTCTTCCGCGAGCATTCCCTCTTGAAATAGGAAGGTTCCTCTTTCACTTCTAAATTTCCGATCAGCAAATTTAAGCAATTCTTTTATTTCAATTGAATGGGTTGGTTTCATTGTCATCATCGTCATTAGATTCACCTCTAAATTCTTTTTTTAGATAATCTATATTTTTATTAATATTTAGGATTCGTTAGTATTAGTTTAGCTCAAGACTGGTCAATAAAAAGAAGTAAACAATGACAATATAGTGAAAACTCATCAGATTTTTAAAATTTAATTGTGATTATACTGATTTGGAGTGTAAGTCGAAACAATTTAGGGTAAAAAACGTTGAATCCAAAAACAATCATTTTATCATTTGTGTACATCTGTTAAGATTAACATAAGATTAAAAAGTATTATGATAGTGAATAAAGTAACAGCCATTTTTCAAATACACTGGTACACTATTAAAAAATAGCTTCTTAAAATAATGGAGTTGATATAAATGGAAAAAACCATTATTAAAGATAAATTAAATAGACCATTACGTGACTTAAGAATCTCGGTGATTGATCGCTGTAATTTTCGTTGTCAGTACTGTATGCCAGCCGATCAATTTGGCCCTGATTTTGAATTCCTGCCGCGAAGTGCATTACTGACGTATGAAGAAATTGAACGGCTGGCCAAAATCTTTGTCAGCTTAGGTGTGGAAAAAATCCGCTTAACCGGAGGCGAACCTCTATTACGAAAAGATATGCCCATTCTTGTTAAGAAGCTGTCTGCGATTGAAGGTTTAAGTGACATTGGCTTAACAACGAATGGTGTGCTGCTCCCAAAATTGGCAAAGGATTTAAAAGGGGCAGGCCTAAAAAGAGTAAATGTCAGCCTTGATACCTTAAATGATGAATTATTTGGGGAAATTAACGGGCGCGGGGTTGGAACTGGACCTGTACTTGAAGGTATTGATGCAGCGAAACAAGCAGGACTCGGGGTCAAAATCAATATGGTGGTAAAAAAGGGCCTAAATGATTCAGAAATAATTCCGATGGCAGAATACTGCAAAAATCACGGTCTCGAGCTTCGCTATATTGAATTCATGGATGTCGGCTCGACAAACGGCTGGAAAATGGATGATGTCATTACGAAAAAGCAGATTTATCATTTATTAAAAGAACAATTTGAATTGGAGCCAGTTGACCCGGCTTACTATGGTGAGGTGGCAAAGCTTTACCGCTATAAGGATGCAGACGTGAATGTAGGCTTTATTACTTCGGTCTCAGAATCGTTCTGCACCAGCTGTACTCGTTCCCGGCTTTCCGCAAATGGACAGATTTTTACTTGTTTATTTAATGGGAATGGCCACGATATTCGTAATTTCATGAGAAATGGCGCCACTGATGAAGAAATTGTGGCGCGCATTACATCCATTTGGAATGGTCGTGATGACCGATATTCCGACGAAAGAACGGCTGAGACAAATAAGAACCGTAAGAAAATTGAAATGTCCTATATTGGAGGATAAAGAAAACTAAGCTGACTGGCGAGCCCGTAGGGCGGTTCATGAGGCGTAGTTGCACTTGACTGATAGGAAAGTTATACTTTCCTATCGACTAAAAAAAACAGCCCGCTAAAGCATTAGCGGGCTGTTAATTATTATGCAAGGTACCTTGGGAATAAAATATTATTTTCTAGATGTACATGCATGAAGGTTAATCCTTCTAGTGCTTCTAAACGGGCATAGACTAAACGATATGTTCCGCAAGCGTCAAATGGAAGTTCATAATCAGATGTTACGGCACGGATTTGGCGTAAAATTTCACCCGCATGATCATGCTCTTTTTCAAGTTCAACAATCATGGCGATTGCTTCTTCACGGTTTTCGACTGTTCCGTCCGCAAGCTGCTTAATTAATGGGAAGACGACTGCTTCTTCTTTCGCCATATGCTCCATTAATTCCTTTTTGAATTCATAAAAGAGTTCATACACTTTCTTTAGCTCTGGATGATTGTCTCCATGTACACGTGAAACTTTCGTAACGTATGGGCTAAGCGCGGCTAATTCTTCCTCAGATACGCGATGGTAATTTGTAACCACATGATCAATAATTGTATTTGAGTCGGAATCAGTCCAAACTTCTACATCTTTCTCAGCGTTTTGATATTTTTCAAAAACAACATTTAATTCACCAATCAAAGTGTCCATATTAAGTCCGTTTTGAGCAACCGCTTCTGATAATGGGATATTGCCGCCGCAGCAAAAGTCTATACGGTTCTTTTTGAATACGTCACTTGTTTTAGGTAACTCGTTTACAATATCTTTAACTAATGAATTCGAAGTAATTGGGAAAGTCATGATTATATCCTCCTTGAATTTTAAAAGGTAGTTTATTTCTGACTTAAGCATAATTGAAAACGAATCTTAATTAGGTGACCTGCATCACACATTCGCTATGATTTTTAATTTTTTCGATCATTTTTGTGACATTTGATATGTCAGCAAGTTTTCGGTAGGCTTATAATGTAGATTAGTCATTTAAATTTAGTACATATATAGGGAATTTACCCGTTTTGGGCAGGAGCTGATTAGTTTGTTAGAAAGAAGAAAACCCCTTCAAATTGGGGAAGCAGTCAAAAGGATTATGGAACACCAATTACTTGGAGTATCCGAACTTGTCTCGATAAATGAAAGCTTTGGTCGGTTTCTATCGGAAGATTTAATTGCAACCAGTAATGTGCCACACTTTGACAGGGCGCCATATGATGGTTTTGCAGTTAGGTCAGCTGACACTAGTGATGCCTCTCAGTCCAATCCAATCGAATTTGAAGTGGTTGACCATATAGGTGCTGGAATGGTTTCAAAGAAAGTTGTCGGTCAAAATCAGGCCGTGAGAATTATGACGGGTGCGATGATGCCAGAGGGTACAGACGCAGTCGTTATGTTTGAAGTTGCACAAGACTACGAAAAAGATGGAACGCCATTTATGTCGATTAAACGCAGCTTTAAAAAGGGTGATAATGTTTCCTTCACTGGTGAAGATGCCAAGCAAGGAGAAATCTTAGTGAAAAAAGGAACATTGATTAATCCTGGCATTCAAGCAATGCTCGCCACGTTCGGCTATAAAAGTGTACCTGTAGCTAAAAAGCCGTTGGTTGGGTTGTTTGCGACCGGTACAGAGCTGTTGGAAGTGGAGGAAGAATTAGTTCCAGGAAAAATCCGCAACAGTAATTCTCATATGATTGCTGCCCAGATTGAAAGAGCCGGGGGAGTAGTTCATTATTTTGGAAAGCTGCCGGATGAATTCAATACATGCTTTGAAGCAGTCAAAAACGCTTTAAATGAGGTAGATGTGTTAATTACCACTGGAGGTGTGTCGGTAGGTGACTTTGATTACCTTCCTGCTATTTATGAAAAACTAGGTGCAGAGGTCTTCTTTAATAAAGTTGCGATGCGTCCCGGAAGTGTGACGACAGTAGCACAGTATAAAGGAAAAATTCTGTTTGGGCTTTCAGGCAATCCTTCCGCATGTTATGTCGGTTTTGAATTATTTGCCCGGCCGATTATTCGCAGGATGTTATTTTCAAAAAAACCACACTTGCGAAGAGAAAAAGCGATTCTTGAGGTCGACTTTCTTAAGGCAAACCCATTTACGAGATTTGTTCGCAGCTCTGTATTTATCGAGGATGGCAGGTTAAGAGTTGCCCCAAGCGGACTGGATAAGTCCAATATCATTATGAGCCTTTCAGGTGCTAATTCTTTGACGATTCTTCCAGGCGGCACGAGGGGATTTACTGCCGGCAGTGAGGTAGCAGTGTTATTACTGGAGGACCAGACCGGCAGTGCGTGGCCTTGGTAAAGCCAGTAATTTTCCAGGTGGCAGGTTATCAAAATAGCGGCAAGACCACCGTAACATTGAGGCTTATTCAAGCTTTAAAAGGTCTGGGATTAACAACAGTTACCATTAAACATCACGGTCATGGCGGCAAGCCGGAAGTAATAGAGGAAAAGGATTCAACAAGGCATCTTTCTGCAGGTGCCATCGCCTCTGTCGTTGAGGGTGACGGAAGATTGATTTTGCAAGCAGAAAACATCAATAGCAGTCTAGAAAATCAAATAAGACTCATGGAATATTTTCAATCGGATGTGCTTCTGATTGAAGGTTATAAGTATGAAAATTATCCGAAATTATTGCTGGTAAGGAATCATAAAGACCTTTCGCTGTTAGCCAAGGTGGACAATATTAAGGTAATAATGTATTGGGAAGAAACACTGAGAGAACCCCTTAAGGAGCAAACAAAAATCCCTTGCTTTCCTATTCATGATCAAACAGCTATTCTTTGGATCGCTCAGACAATCAAAAAGCTTTTTCTTGCAAATCCGTAAAAAAGAAGGCTTTCGCCTTCTTTTTGTTCTTATGCCTGGCTTAGTTTTTTTCTGATGACTGCGACACACAGAAGTAGCATAGGAATGAGCAGCTGAATGGTGATAAAATAAAAAGGTGTGGTTGTCCCCATGCTACGAATCATTTCTTGAAATGAGGATGCTGACCAAACAGAAAAAAGAATAATTAAAAATCCAAATGGTAAGATAATTGGCTTATAACTAGGAAGTTTGAGCCATTGTGAAGTGCCGAGCACTAGCATATAAAAAAATGCCGATAGTTGTACAAAACCACCAAGAACCCAAACGGCTATGACAATTGACTCGACATGTTCAAAAATTGATCCAATACTAATATATCTTGCCGCTTGAAACACCGGAAATTGAGTACTGGTAATAATTCCTCCAAATAAAAATATATTCCCAAGATTGATATATACCATTGTCATGACACTCAAAGTTACAGACAATATACTCCATTTCATCCCTTTCGTTTCGTCCGATAAAAAAGGAAGCAGGAATGACAATAATGAAAATTGACTTAACCAAGCATGTGGTGCAAGGGAACCTTTAATAGATGGTATCCAGCCATACTCCATGATTGGAAAAATATTTTTTACGTTTAGGTCGGGAATTAGGAATAAATAGATTATTAAGTAAAGAACCAAGACAATGGGCAAGAAAATAATTGCACACCTTCCTAATACTTCAATGCCCCCGTGGACAGCAAAAGCACAAGTTAGTGCAATGCCTCCTGTAACAACAACTAATGGAGTTTTATGCAAAAAGGCACTTTCGACGAATTCCCCATACTCCCTAAAAGCTATGGCCGTATCATATAATAGGAAGAACAAGAAGATGAATCCGATGATTTTCCCAAAGGTACGACCAAGAATGAGTTCACTATATTCGACAAGGGTCTTCTTCGGGTAAAGTCTATAAAGTTTAGTAATAATCAAAACAATCAAAAAACCGCTTAAAGCAGCCCAAATGGGAGAAAGCCATAGATCACGTTTTGCCTGTTGTGCAGTAATAAATGGAATATAAAGAATGGCCGTGGCAACAACGACCGCGTACATAATTAGTGCCATTTGGAAGGGGGAAATTTTCCCTTTTTCAATCATTTTGCTTCAGTCCTTTATAAGATACTAACTAATTTCCCAATATCTTCCGATTGGTTTGAAGATAAAGTCAATTAATTGGCTTGGTCCAGGCATGTTAGGGAATAAAACGAGTAAAATAGCAAGCATCCATCCAATCGTGATTAATGTAATAAACACTACCTGCACTTTCCGTATATTTTTCTTCAGTTTCGGCCATTCATATAAAAAGATTAGCATCAATAGAGCCGTTATTCCCAATATACCTCCCCACTTCATTATTCTCTCCCACCTTTTTTTGCTTTTTCATTGGATAAACCCGTTCTTCTAATATTTACCTTTGTTTCGAATGTAACGTCTACTTTTTGGAATATTTCGCTCCATTCGTTTTTCTTCCTTTTCCATGTACCTGGATAATCCCGTTGGAACGCTTCTGCAAAGCCAAATATATCAGCATTCATTTTTTTCTGTGCTTTTGATAAAGCCAATCTCTCTCTTTTCTCAATTACTTGTACAACCATACGTTTTACTTTTTTTGTTGACTTTAGATTTAACAAATTAAGATTTGTCGTATTTTGAATAACTTCTAGATCTGTATTTGTCTTAACCTTGATACTCCAATTTCCGTTTGAAATCTTCGGAATCAACTTGTTATGGCTTCTTAACAAATTTAATGACACAAAGCCCTCGTCGTCTTTTAAAGAAATCGTAATAATACCTGATTTCGCCTCATTTCTCGGCCAAAGAATCCCTCTAGTTTCTTTATCGCTCAATCTCCCGACCATCTTATCTCCTCTCAATACGGCTGCCCCTTGAATGAATGGAATGTTCTTCCCCTTATTAACTCCCAAATTGGACGGTGACATTTTTGCAACCCAAGGAATAACGGCTGCACCTGCATCCCCGGATAACATTTCCGACAAATCTTTTACAGTTACTTTTACACCTATTTGTGTGTCGACCAATTTGCGCAGCTGTTTAGCAGAGTCCCGCTCCAACTCAGGCATCGACTCCAAAACTTCCTTTGCAGAGTCCATAGAAACAAAAACATCAGCACGTTCGCGAGGCTCCGTATGCCCCATCCAAAAATCAATTTGATCCCCAATTCCTTTTTTAGCTAATTTCTCACCAATAATTAGTACCTCGTTTTGTCCCCAGAAAATCCGCCTTGTAAGCTTCTCTTGGAGCCTAGACATCGCATCAGCGATGGTTACTCCTTGGGCTGATCTGACTAAGGTTTGACTACTATTATTTCCGCTTGACACCCCTTCTTGTTGTCCGCCCTCTACCGGTTTTGGGATAAATACTTGGACGGATAGTTCAATCTCCTCCTTTTTACTTACATCAACACCAGTTGCCAAAATGATTGCTAAGTCATTTACCTCTGCACGATCCCAGCATCCGGCAAGCACAGGTATTATCAGGCAAAGAAGAAGGACTAGGGAAATATAGTTATTCTTCCTCCGTCTGAAAGGGTCCATCATTAATCACCACCTTTACTTGGACTGGGTTTCTGACCATGAGGCTGCCGATGCAGGTTTCCTAATTCAGTAGTCACGGATTCGGGACGTGTGTTCATTGCCCACCAAGGGGCGCGAATGAGTACATCCTTTAAATTGTGAATCTTAAGTGGGGCAATTGAATCTAAATACGGAACACCGAAAGAACGGATGGTGCAAAGATGTACGACAATAGCGATAATCCCAAGCATAACCCCTAATAAACCTAATATTCCGGATAATATCATGATCGGAAAGCGCAGCATCCGAATCGAAATTCCTGCAGCATATCTTGGTAGTAAAAACGAGGCGACACCCGTAATCGCCACCACCATTACCATCGCCGATGAAACAAGACCAGCCGTGGTTGCGGCTTGTCCGATGACAAGTGCACCAACGATACTAACTGCAGCACCTACTTGTTTCGGCAGTCTTATACCCGCTTCGCGCAATGCCTCAAATGTGATTTCCATAATGAATGCTTCAATCAATGCCGGGAATGGAATTTGCTCACGGCTTTGGGCAATGGTTAAGAGGAGAGATGCTGGGACCATTTCTTGGTGGTACGTAAGAATTGCAACATAAGCTGATGGAGCGAGCAATGCAATAAAAAAGAATAAATAACGCAGCCAACGGATGAATGTACTTATTAAAAATCGGTTGTAGTAATCTTCTGGTGCTTGTAACAAACTTGCGAACGTACATGGAGCAATAAGGGTGAAGGGAGTTCCATCAATCAATATGACAACCCGTCCTTCTAAAAGGCTGGAGGCCGCAATATCCGGCCGTTCTGTTGATAATACTTGCGGAAAAGGAGAAAAAGGGTCATCCTCAATCATTTCCTCTATATACCCGCTTTCCAAAATACCATCGATTTCAATTCGTTCTAACCGATTTGTTACTTCTTTGATTAAGGTGTTGCTTGCGATCCCTTCAATATAAGCAATGATTACTTGCGTTTCTGTGAACTTACCGATTGTAATTTGTTTCATTTTTAAGGCGGGATGGCGAATTTTTCTACGTAAAAGGGAAGTATTTACTCTTATTGTTTCAACAAAACCTTCCCTCGGACCGCGAATAACGGATTCGGCCACCGGATCCTCGATTCCCCGTTTCTCCCACTTTGGTAAACCTATAGAAATTCCTTTTATTTTATTGTTAATAAGAATCACAGGGTTTCCAATTGAAATTTGTTTAATAACATCAGTAATGGTGTTGATTACCTTTACATCAGAAACAGCTAGTTTCTTACTTACATTTTCAATCGTTGTTTCTGGATCAAAGCTTTCCAACTGTACGAGCGGCATGAGCACCTGTTGATCAATTTCCTGAGTATTTGAAAGTCCATCGATATAAATGAGAGCAGCTTTTGTCCGAGAACCGATGGTAAATTCACGAAATACGACATCGGAGCAATCGGTATAAGCTGATTTTAGTATTTCGATATTTTGATTCAAATCCAGATTTAGCAGAATGAGGGGTAATTTAGATAGTGTTTCTGTTATTTGCTGGCTTGGAAAACGGTATCCTTTATTTTTTTTATGTTTTAAAAAATTCATCAGCAGGATCCCCTTATTAATAATCAAGGTTATTCTTTCCAAAAAAGGCGGGATTATGAGTTTTTGCAGATGACTATAAAAAAGAGATGAAATTTCTTCACAATTGTAGGTGTCATTATGTGATATGTTTCACTTTTTTTTCTGCTTCGCTACCTTATATTAAAGGCAGATAAGAAAAAGGAGTGAAAGAGATGAAGTTATTTTTACCTAAACAACATGGTGCTTGGGCAATGCTGATCATCCCTTTTTGGCTTGGGGTCATCAATGGGGGCTATTTATGGCAGCATATTCCGTTTTTTATAGGCTGGCTCTTATTGTACTTAGCAACTTATCCTATGCTCCTCTTATTTAAGAAGAAAAGAATCCCGTTTTATACAAAGTGGACGCTTATTTATATCGTACCGGCATTATTGCTTTTAGGCATCCCATTAGCAGCAAGACCAAGCCTTTTTTATTTTGGACTTTTGATGATGCCGTTTTTTATGATAAATGCGTATTATACCTCCAAAAATCAAGACCGTGCCTTTATGAATGATATTAGCGCTATCTTCGCTTTTTCGATTGCCGGTTTGGCAAGCAATTATTTAACGCAAGGCAGTATGACCGCAACAGCGATTATTTTTACCTTTACTACTTCAGTATTATTTTTTATTGGCTGTACCTTTTATGTGAAATCAATGATTAGGGAAAAGAAAAATGCAAAGTTCAAATGGATTTCATGGTCATACCATTTTGTGCTCATTCTTGCTTGGTTCATAGGCGGGTTTTGGATTGCAGCTCTCGCCTTTATCCCGAGCTTGCTTAGAGCGATTCTTTTTTACGGAAAGAAGTTATCACCAAAACAAATTGGCATTTACGAAATCATAAACTCAGGTTTGTTCTTCATCATCATTGCTATCCAAATATTTTTACAAAAATAAAAAAAGCCGATACCGGCTTTTTTTCGTAGAAATTGTTAATCAACCTTACATATTTCGGTTGGACAATCCTCGCAATCGATGTCCCTTTTTAAATACCCTAAATCATGAATTGTAATTGTGCCCTTATCTATTGAGATCGTGCCAGTTTTTCTAAGGTCGCTCAGCAGGCGGTTTACTACTTCACGGGAGGTGCCGCAGAAGTTAGCCAATTCTTGATTGGTTAACGGTAAACCAATCAATATCCCTTTATTGGTTTTAATACCATAGCTATTGCTGATTCGAATCAGTGTGGAATACAAGGCGCCTTTTTTGCCATGAAGAACCAAGTCACGAAATTTGGTTTGCGTTTTCCGATACTGCAGACTCATCCATTTTATAAATTCAAAGGAAAGTGAAAGATTTTGCGAAAGTTTTTCTTCCAGAGTATCCTTCATAATGACGGCTACTTCACCACTTTCAACAACCCGTGCGCTTAATAAATACCTGGAAGCAGGGGAGAATAAATTTAATTCACCGACAAAATCACCACTAGAGCACATTCTTAATGTAAGCTCTCTTCCGTCAGGAATAATTTTGCTAATTTGAAGTATCCCGCTTTGGACTATATACAATTCATCGGCAAAAGAACCTTCCTGAAAAAGAAAAGTGCCTTTTTTAATTTTTCTGACATGGTGCACCGTATCAAATAAATGGGAAAATGTTACCGGTAATTCTTTAACTGACTGCATGCTCATAACCACCTTTAAAGGTGCGAAATTAATCGCAAATTTGATTTTTAAAAAAATGACAGTCATGATCGGGTTTGTAAGATATTACTATAATTATATTGTTAACCAGGAATATTTAGCAATAAATGTGGAATAAGTTCATATAATCGTCAAAAGTCAAACACATTTTTAATATTTCTCAGGAAATAACGTCGATGTTTGTAGAAATTTGAAAGAAATTCCTATAATGACAACACTCGAAAAGGAGATAATAGAGAGTAGATGAAAAGGAGGGAAAAAAATGGGCCAAAACCGCCAGTTTAAATCCGGGAAAAAAGCACCAAATAACGGCATTTATATTGAAGAGGGGGAAACGGGGAGCAATGTACTCAATCCCAAACAAATAAAGCTAAAAGCAGGGGATCCATTTCCTGAGACATCGAATGATAACCGGGTTTGGACATATCAGCGCAAGCCATAAATAAAAGGTAAAAGAAAAAGTCATCCAAGCGGGTGGCTTTTTCTGTTGCAAAATTTTACTCCAGCAATGGATTGTTTTATAATAATGACAATAGGTCAGAAAAGGTCAAATGAGGAGTGTGACAATATGGACTTAAACCGAATGACTGAACGATTACAACAAGGCTTAATGGATGCGCAGTCAATAGCAGTTAAGAAAAGTCATCAAGAGGTTGATGAACCTCACTTACTTTTGGCGTTAATGGAGCAGGAGGACAGCCTTATTGCTGCCATTCTTGAAAGGGCCGGTTTGCCTGCCGAAAAAATTAAAAGCAGCCTTCTGGAATCATTGACTAAGAAACCTCAAGTTACAGGAGGCGGAGCCCAGCAAGGGAAACTTTATATCACGGCGAAGCTGCAAAAACTACTGGTAAGTGCTGAGGAATTTGCATCAAAGTTTTCCGATGAGTTTATCTCTGTTGAGCATATCCTCTTGGCTGCTTCATTTGCAAACGATACCGAGATGTGGAAGATTGTAAATGCCTTTGGGAAAACAGCGGAAGAAATATTAAAAGCGATAAAGGAAATAAGGGGGAATCAACGAGTGACATCACAAAATCCGGAAGCTGGTTATGATGCTTTAAAGAAATACGGCAGGGACCTCGTTGCCGAGGTAAAGGCCGGAAAAATGGATCCGGTCATTGGAAGGGACACAGAAATCCGCAATGTTATTCGAATTTTATCGAGGAAGACAAAGAACAATCCTGTCCTAATTGGTGAACCTGGAGTAGGGAAAACAGCGATTGTAGAAGGTCTTGCTGAGCGGATTGTCAGAAAGGATGTTCCTGAAGGTTTGAAGGATAAAACGATTTTTTCACTTGATATGAGCGCGCTTATTGCCGGAGCGAAATTCAGGGGCGAGTTTGAAGAAAGACTGAAAGCAGTCCTAAATGAAATCAAAAAAAGTGAAGGGCAAATATTGCTGTTCATTGATGAAATTCATACGATTGTAGGGGCAGGTAAGACCGAAGGAGCCATGGATGCCGGCAATATGTTAAAACCAATGCTTGCCCGCGGAGAGCTTCATTGTATTGGGGCGACCACACTTGATGAGCATCGAAAATATATTGAAAAGGACCCCGCACTTGAGCGAAGATTTCAGCAGGTACTTGTCCAAGAACCGAATGTTGAAGACACCATTTCCATTTTACGAGGATTAAAGGAACGGTATGAGGTACACCATGGGGTGAAAATTCATGATCATGCCTTGGTTGCTGCAGCAACTCTTTCGGACCGTTATATTACGGACCGATTTTTACCGGATAAAGCTATTGACCTTGTTGATGAAGCCTGTGCAATGATTCGTACCGAAATTGACTCAATGCCAACCGAATTAGATGAAGTGACACGCAGGGTCATGCAGCTTGAAATCGAAGAGGCAGCCTTAAGAAAAGAAAGTGATGAAGGAAGTAAACTAAGGCTTGAAGTTCTGTTAAAGGAACTAGCTGATTTAAAAGAGCAAATGGATTTAATGAAGGCGAAATGGCTGCAGGAGAAACAAAGCATTCAGAAATTACAGGACAAACGGGAAAAACTTGAAAAATTACGCAGAGAGCTTCAGTTGGCTGAGGATAAATATGATTTAAATAGGGCAGCAGAACTTCGCCATGGACAAATTCCATTAGCGGAAAAGGAACTTAAGGAATTGGAAGCGGAGGCAAGAAAGGGGGAGCGGTTACTTCGCGAAGAGGTGACCGGGAAAGAAATCTCGAATATTGTATCTAGATGGACAGGAATTCCCCTTTCTAAGCTAGTTGAAGGGGAACGAGAAAAGCTGCTCAAATTAGATTCAATTCTGCACGAGCGGGTAATCGGCCAAAATGAAGCCGTCCGTTTGGTAACTGATGCCGTCCTCCGGGCACGGGCAGGCATCAAGGATCCTAACCGTCCGATTGGTTCATTTTTATTTCTTGGGCCGACAGGCGTGGGGAAAACGGAGCTAGCGAAAGCATTGGCAGAGTCGCTATTTGACAGTGAAGAACAGATTATTCGTATTGATATGTCCGAATATATGGAGAAGCATGCCGTCTCTCGCTTAATTGGCGCACCTCCGGGTTATGTTGGCTATGAAGAAGGCGGACAACTGACTGAAGCGGTAAGAAGAAGGCCTTATTCGGTTATTTTAATGGACGAAATCGAGAAGGCCCATCCGGAAGTGTTCAATATTCTCCTCCAAGCACTTGATGATGGGCGAATAACGGATTCACAAGGCCGGGTTGTCGACTTTAAGAATACCGTAATTATCATGACCTCCAATATTGGCTCGCATTTTTTATTAGACCGAAGTGAAAACGAGATTGAAATATCTGAAGCGACACGAGATAAGGTGATGAGTCAGCTTAGGACCCATTTCCGACCCGAATTTTTAAATAGAATTGATGAGACCATTCTCTTTAAGCCGCTGTCACTAAACGAGATTAAAAATATTGTTGTAAAGATGATGAGGGAGCTCGAAAATAGGTTAAAACAACAGCAAATTGATATTTCCATTCGTGAGGATGCAAAAGAATTTATCGCTGTAAATGGCTTTGACCCAATCTATGGCGCAAGACCTTTGAAACGGTATATTCAAAGAAATATTGAAACAAAACTGGCTCGAGAAATCATTGCCGGGAGAGTAACTGACCAGTCAAAAGTTGAAATCACAATCGAAAATGGAGAAGTGGCATTAACGGTGTTTTAGAGCAAAATCATTAAATGAAAAAAGGTCATCCATAACTATGGAAGACCTTTTTCTTCAATGATTTTCAACTGGCTCTTTAGGAATGACAGCGGTAGCAATGAATATCAAAATGGTTACCGCAACAGATACATAAGCACCAGGGAGAAAATCAAATTTCGCACCTGGGGTCATTGAACTTACCACATAGGAAAGCATTTGTACTAAAAGAAAAGTCCAGAAAAATGTCCAAAAGAATCGCACTATTTTTCACCTCTAACCTATTTTACATCTTTACTCATATTATCATATGTTTTTGAAATAATAAACGGTTTATCGACAATTCTAAAAAAACGTCGGGATCATTTCAAATATACACAGGTAATAGGCAAACTCCCATTCAACTTCTGTGAAATGGCATACAATATTTTGAGGAACTATGTAAAAGGAGATTTATCTATGGAAAATCGCAATTTTCAAATGGATACCCAATGGAATATTATTCATTACCCAGAAAAGCCTGCCGGATTTGGGGTCTTAATCATAGGAGATGAAAGGCATTTTGTCGATGAGAATAAATGCTTTTGGACACAAAATGAAGGAAAGCTGGCCTTTATCGACCAATTAAAAGAAAAAGGGTACACCATTTTTTCCTCAAATCTATATGGGCGGAACTGGGGGAGCGAAAAAGCTGTCGAGCTTGCGCAAAGGTTATACCAGTATGTCATTCGAAGCGAAATCCTTAATAATCAAATTCATATATTGGCTGAAGGAATGGGAGCTCTCGTTGCCGTAAAATTAATGGAAAAGATGGAGGGCTGTATTAGGTCAGTGATCCTTCTAAATCCAATTCTTTCCCTAAAGCATCATATTGAACAGGAAAAGGAGCATAAATTTTTTTATAAAAAATTAATGAGGGAACTGTCAGCTGCACATAAAATGGACCAAAGGGCACTAGAAGGCAAAATATCCAGCATGGAGGATACCATTGATCTTGAGTTCGACTTTCCCGTTAAGATTATTCATGTCCTGTCTGGTGGAAAATCGTATGCACAATCAAAACTGTATCAAGAAATCATTCGTACTCCAGAAATCCATCCTACTTATATTCTTCCTGAAAAAAAACCACAGCTCGGAAAAATATTTATTAAGTTTTTTAATAGTCATGAAACAGTCCTGTAAGACACCTTCCTCTCCATTAAGAAATATTTCCTTCATGAACCGCATAGGATTCTATAAGGGCTATATTTGGGGAGGAAGATTTTAATGGACAAGGCCGTTATTTTTGGTGTTTACGAATTTATCAGTTTTCATGCTTGCAAAACGCTTCTTAATAAGGGTGTTGAGGTTGTAGGCATTCACATAGATGAGATAGAAAATAATCTATTTCTTGAGGAAAAAAGACTAGAGATAGGCCGGAATTCAAACTTTAGCGAACACACAATAGAAGAGATTAACAATTGCTGTGAGGAAGCTGCCGTTAAAACGGCTTTTATTCTTTCGGTATACGATTTATATATCCTTAACAAGGAAGCAATTTTACGAAAAGAAAAGATAATAGAATCGATATTTCACTATTTGGAACGTAATCAAAAAAATATTGAATTAATATTTCTTCTGCCAATTCAAATGCTTGGCGCTAAAAGGGACATAGAATTAACAAATTTCTTAAATAAAACGAAGGGCCAGGTGGAAAATAGCCAATTATTTTATTTACCTGCCATCTACGGACCCTGGCAGCCTGAAGCATTTTTATTTCAACAGGCGATTATTGCAAAATTTCAGAAGCAGGAACTCAAGCTTGCAGACAGGGAATGGACTAGGGATGTTCTATTTGCAGATGATGCTGTGGCATCCATTTTCGAAATTCTGGAAACAAGAAAATACGGGGACCCTCCAAGAAGTTATCTGCTAAAAAGTGGGGAGAAGAGTTATTGGACCAGGTGTGCCGCATATCTTCATATAGAAGAAGGTTTGGCAAAATCCAATCCTCTTGAACCATTGAAAGTTAATAATGAATTGATCAAAGTTTCCGTAAAGGTAACTTCCATGGCAGATTCTATCACAAAACAAATAGAACATGTAAATCGGTTATTCCCAAGCGGTTTGTAAAGTCACCTGGATTTTGCTAAGCTTAAGACCTGCTAAAAATCCCTAAAACTTAGTGTGTCGGAAATTTATCTTTCCATTTGATTACGCTAAGGTTAGAATATAAGAAAAAAAGGGTTTCTTTCTATAGATTCGATGGAAAGGAACAGACGTGTAATGAAATGCCTGCCGTTTTAAAGGAGTTGCATGGAATGCTGTACCGTTTTGGAATTATTCTTTTTTGTCTTTTTTTACTTGGAGCCTGTGGGGAAACAAAGTCTTCAGGTAAATTACAGAAAGCGGGCTTGTTAGTTCCTGAAACTGTCAATGACCAGGTATGGGGTACAAAAGGCTTTAAAGGAATGTTGAAGGTACAATCAAAATTTAATATAGATGTCTTTTATAAAGAAGGAATGAATTCAGAAACCGTCGTCGAACGAGCGGTAGAAGAATTCAATCAAAAAGGAGTAAATCTTATTTTCGGCCACGGTTCTGAGTACGCTGAATATTTCAATAAGATTTCCAAAAATTATCCCAATATCCATTTTGTCAGCTTTAACGGTGATGCAAAAAACTCAAATACTACCAGTTTAAACTTTAAAGCACATGCAATGGGTTTTTTTGGCGGAATGGTTGCAGCCCATATGTCCTCACATCAAAAGGTGGGTGTGATAGCCGCCTATGAATGGCAGCCAGAGATTGAAGGCTTTTATCAAGGAGCGAAGGCTGAAAATAAACAAATCAATGTCAGTATCGAATACGTTGGCAATTGGGACGATGGAAAAAAGGCGGTTCAACTAGTTGATTCAATGTTGGAAGATGGTGTCGATGTGGTCTATCCAGCTGGTGACGGATTTAATGTTCCGGTTATTGAACGGCTTAAGGAACGCGGATTATTTGCTATTGGCTATGTTTCAGATCAGTCTGACCTCGGGGAATCGACCGTTTTAACAAGCACCATTCAGCAGGTTGATGTATTATATGAAAAAGTCGCTGACCAATACAACAATGGGAAGCTAAAATCGGGTAACCTTTCCTTTGATTTTCAAGATGATGTTATCTCCCTTGGTAAATATAGTCCATTAGTTGATATAAAATTTATTCAGAATATGAATGAGCAAATAATAAACTATAAGAAAACAGGAAAATTGCCGAAATAAGGTGATTGTAAAATACCATAATAAAAATAAGCTGCCGCCATAATAAGCAGCTTATTTCTTTTTCCAAATTTGTTCAATAAATGGATACACCTGTTGAAATAATGGTTTTAACCCTTGAAAGGATACCACTAGGGTATCAATATGCCGCATGAGTTCCTCATAATTAATAGTGGATTGATTGTAAGCTTGCTCTTGATATTGTTCACGGTGAGGATGTCCTCGTCTACGGCCAAACATGAAAGCCGTGAACGGATCTTGTTCCACTTTTTCTTCTGATTTATGTTCTTCCAAGTCATCAATTTCAAGTTTATCTATTTCAAGTTCATCATCTCTTTCTAGACTTTCCCCTTCCTGTTCTTCCATTTTCCATACTTCTCCTTTCCGCATATATCTTTTTATTAGAATATGATCAAACGAATAAAAGGAATGTACATTAGCGGAGTACAAAAGGAAGAAATAGTTGCCTAACATAGGGTTCATTTGCTAAAATTAGTACCAAGTCTTAATAATTGATATAAGAAAAGCGCAAGCGCCCTGGTCAGCGGCGTATGGCCTGGAGCGCTCCAACCGAGATAAAGGAAACACGAAGAGTGGAGCGATTCGATGTTGACTTATCGTAGGGCGGAGAGCGAAGGACATTAGCCGCTAGGGCGCTGGAGCTGGACAATTCTCAAAGTCAAAAATTTATACTTTTTTATCTTTTAATAAAGATGAGCCAAATAAAGAAGGAGCTGGAACTTGTGAGAGCTGGCATTGTTGGAATTGGCAGGTATTTACCAGAAAAAATTGTCACTAATCATGACTTAGAAAAAATGATGGATACATCGGATGAATGGATTCGTACTAGAACAGGAATCGAGCAAAGACGAATTGCAGCGGATGATGTTGATACATCGGATATGGCATTTGCTGCCGCTCAAAAGGCAATTGAAGATGCAGGAATTACCGCAGACGAGATTGATTTGATTTTGGTTGCTACGGTTACCCCTGATACGCCGTTTCCCTCTGTTGCCTGCAGGATTCAAGAAAGATTAGGGGCAGTAAAAGCGGCAGCAATGGATGTTAGCGCGGCATGTGCAGGGTTTATGTATGGAATCGTCACAGCCAAACAATTTATTGAGTCAGAGGTATATAAAAATGTACTTGTCGTGGGTGTTGAAAAGCTTTCTAAAATCACGGACTGGAATGACCGCAATACCGCTGTTTTATTTGGGGACGGAGCTGGAGCCGCTATTATCGGTCCTGTTTCAGGAAATCGAGGGATTTTATCCTTTGAGCTCGGTGCCGATGGAACAGGCGCTAAACACCTTTACCAAGACGAGTATATCATTATGAATGGCCGGGAAGTATTCAAGTTTGCTGTACGTCAAATGGGTGAGAGCTGTGTCCATGTGTTAGAAAAGGCGGGTTTAACAAAAGAGGATGTTGATTTCCTCATCCCGCATCAAGCCAATATACGAATTATGGAGGCATCTCGACAAAGATTAGAACTGCCTGCCGAGAAAATGTCGAAAACGGTGCAGAAATATGGCAATACCTCATCGGCGTCGATACCGATTTCGATTGTCGAAGAAGTAGAAGCTGGGAAAATTAAAGATGATGACGTTATCGTCATGGTTGGCTTTGGCGGCGGTCTAACCTGGGGCGCTATTGCGATAAGATGGGGAAAATAAAATAGAAAAGCGGAAGGGCCCGTTTAGCGACGTATGGATTGGACTGCTCCGACTGAGATAAAGGAAACACGAAGAGCGATAGCGATTCGATGTTGACTTATCGTAGGGAGGAGAGGGCCAATACACTAGTCGCTGGGCGCTGGAGCTAGACAGTTATCAAAGTTCAAGAAATAATTTCTGTGATATTAAAAATAGGGTAAGTTATAGAGAAAAGGAGATGTACAAATGGAAAAGCGAAGGGTTGTTGTAACCGGCATCGGGGCGGTAACACCGCTGGGGCTTGATGCTGATACAACTTGGAAAGGTATACTAGAAGGAAAATCAGGTGTGGGGCCGCTGACAAGGGTCAATGCAGATGAGTATCCAGCAAAAGTAGCAGCGGAAGTAACAGACTTTGATCCGGAAACGTTTATGGATAGAAAAGATGCCAGAAAAATGGACCGTTTTACCCAGTTTGCGGTAGCATCCGCCTTAATGGCAGTTAAAGATGCCGATTTAACGATTAATGAAGAAAACTCTCATCGTGTCGGTGTCTGGATTGGTTCTGGAATCGGCGGGATGGAAACCTTTGAACAACAATATGAAATTTTCCAAAAAAGAGGGTACAAACGTGTCAGCCCATTCTTTGTCCCAATGTTAATTCCGGATATGGCCACAGGTCAAGTTTCAATTACACTAGGGGCTAGGGGCTTCAATTCTTGTACCGTAACAGCCTGTGCAACGGGAACGAATTCGATTGGCGATGCCTTTAAAGTAATTCAGCGCGGGGATGCCGATGTTATGGTATCGGGTGGTGCTGAAGCACCTATTACAAAGATGTCTGTTGCCGGTTTTTGTGCCAATACAGCCCTTTCTACAAATCCAGACCCGCAAACAGCAAGCAGACCATTTGATAAAAACAGGGATGGTTTTGTTATAGGCGAAGGTGCTGGAATTGTTATTTTGGAAGAATTAGAGCATGCCTTAGCACGTGGCGCAAAAATATATGCCGAAATCGTTGGCTACGGTGCAACAGGTGATGCTTACCATATCACCGCACCGGCGCCTGGCGGTGAAGGCGGTGCCAGGGCAATGAAAATGGCGATTAATGATGGCGGGTTGAAGCCTGAGGATATTGATTATGTTAACGCCCATGGTACAAGCACCGAATATAACGATAAATTCGAAACGCTTGCTGTGAAAGAAGTATTTGGCGACCATGCCTACAAACTGGCGATGAGTTCAACAAAATCAATGACCGGTCATCTTCTCGGGGCAGCTGGCGGGATTGAAGCCATCTTTACCGTGCTGGCAATGAGAGACAGTATGCTCCCGCCAACCATTAATTATGAAACACCAGACCCGGATTGTGACTTGGATTACGTCGTAAATACAGCACGTCCAAAAGAAATTAAGGCAGCTATGAGCAATTCACTAGGCTTTGGCGGCCATAATGCAACGATCGTGTTTAAAAAATACGAGTAAAAATGAGGCTGGGCCAGAAAAATTTCTGGCCGGGCTTTTTATATTACCCATTCCTAGTAACCCATGAACCTCTTTAGATAACATTCATAAAATGTTCAAGAGGGAGAACTTGCGGTAAATGGGGTGAAGTAATGGGAATCATTCGAACGGATCAATGGCTGCAGGAGGAATTTGACCTTCCTGTGAAAGTATGCAAAAAGCTGCAGCCATATTTTAATGACCAAACAGCGAACGTAATATATGACCAATTAGTGAGTTTTGGGATGTACCGGCCATCACGGTCCGCGTTTAACAATTTTAATTGGATGGTGAAACATAAAGCATGGGATAGGGTGGGGCAGCTTTTTCAAAAATATAAAAAAAAATGGAATGGTCCAGACATACCGGTATTTTTGTTTCCGTTAGCGCAGAATCGAGGGTTATTTATAAGAGAAGAAAAAAGTAAAGCAGGAGTATCATTCCCAGATAAAATGTTTCTCTTTCTTTCGCAGTATGATGACCCAAAAGAAATTGAAGCCCTTTTGGTTCACGAATACCACCATGTCTGCAGGCTTAGGATGCTCAATAAAAAAATGGAAGACTACACCCTGCTCGATTCTATCGTCATTGAAGGGCTTGCCGAATATGCCGTATTAAAAAACTGCGGGCAGGAATATTTAGCTAGCTGGTGCAATATGTATACCGAAAAAGAGATTTCAAGATTTTGGGAGCAATATTTAAAAAAACAGTTAGGCAAGAAAAAGAATGAAAGAGCTCATGACGAACTTTTATATGGAGGCGGGAGGGTACCTAAATTACTTGGCTATGCTGTGGGGTATAATATAATTGGGAAATTTTATGAAAAGCATAATTATTCTACAAAACTATCTTTTAAAATTCCAGCGGATAAATACCTATAATCGAAATGAGTTCAACCATGAAAAGCCTATTATTTCGGGCTTTTTTTATTTCCAATAGTACGAAAGTTAACAATACTATAAAAAAGTCTTGCAATTGTAACAATTCTGTAATAGAATTCTATTTAAATATAACAAATAAACAGAATAATTCAAAAAGTAAGAAGGTGTATTATGAGCACGAAAAAAATGCTGCGTAATGAGGCACCATTGCTCGAAGTGAAAAATTTAGAGACTGCCTTTGATATTGAAGGAACTGATTATAATGCAGTAGATAATGTTTCGTTTCAAGTTAGGCCGCGGCAAATTGTCGGGATCGTTGGTGAGTCTGGCTGCGGTAAATCTGTTATGAGTTTATCGATTATGAAGCTGCTGCCAAAGGGGATTGGAAAAGTAAAATCAGGTGAAATCATTTTTGATGGCATAAATCTTGAGAAAATGTCTGAATCGCAAATCAATAAAATCCGCGGGAAAGATGTTTCGATGATATTCCAAGAGCCAATGACCTCTTTAAAT
The DNA here is from genome assembly GCF_044754175.1 of Neobacillus sp. NPDC093127. Lineage (NCBI taxonomy): Bacteria > Bacillati > Bacillota > Bacilli > Caryophanales > Bacillaceae > Neobacillus > Neobacillus sp. NPDC093127. Next base: position 82,058 of record NZ_JBIVOP010000006.1, on the reverse strand, counting down.
CCTGTATTCACCATTGGTTATCAGCTACAGGAAGTTCTTTTTAATCATATGAAGATTTCAAAACAGGAGGCGCGTCAAAAAGCAATTGCGCTATTAAAAAGTGTTGGAATCTCACGTCCTGAAAAACTTGTCGATGAATATCCGCATCAATTATCTGGCGGAATGAGACAGCGGGTCATGATTGCGATTGCGATTGCCTGTCAGCCAAAATTATTAATCGCTGACGAGCCGACAACGGCTCTTGATGTAACGGTTCAAGCACAAATTCTCGAACTTTTAAAAGAGATTCAAGCTGTAAATGATATGTCCGTCATTCTAATTACCCATGATTTAGGGGTAGTAGCGGAAATGTGTGACGAAGTCATCGTAATGTATGCCGGGAGGATTGCCGAACGTGCCGACGTCGATACACTATTCCATAACCCTAAACATCCATATACTACGTTACTCTTGGGAGCAATCCCGAAAATGGACGAACAGGAAGAACGATTAAGCTCGATAAAGGGGATAGTTCCGTCTCTTACGAATATGCCGAAAGTTGGGTGTCGATTTGCCCATCGTTGTCCAAAAGCAATGCCAGAATGCTTTACAATGACCCCTGTACTAGGAGATGTCGAACAGGACCATGAGGTTGCCTGTTTGCTCTATGAAACTAGTAAACCTAGAGAAGGGGTGAAATAATGAGTACATCTTCTGTACATAAAGGGAAAGAAAAAACCTCCACTGAATCTGAAAACTTATTAGAGATTAAAAATCTTAAAACCTATTATCCTGTTAAAGGCGGTTTTTTCAAACGCACGGTAGGCAATGTAAAAGCAGTCGATAACGTTTCTTTTGAGATAAAGAAAGGTGAAACGCTTGGACTAGTAGGTGAATCAGGCTGCGGAAAATCAACTGCAGGCCGGACGATTTTACGGTTATTAAGGCCAACTGATGGAAAGATTATTTTTGATGGTAAAGATATTACCAAAGTTTCTGGTAAATCACTGCGAGAGATTCGTAAAGATATGCAAATGGTTTTCCAGGATCCATATGCTTCCTTGAACCCGATGCAAATGGTAGGAGATATTATTGCCGAGCCGATTTACAACTTTTCAAAGAAAAGCAAGGCTGAACTAAAGAGTGAAGTCATGGATTTATTAGATAAAGTAGGATTGCCGCCAGATGCTTATTATAAATATGCACATGAATTTTCCGGCGGTCAGCGGCAAAGAATCGGGATTGCCAGGTCCCTGGCATTACGTCCGAAATTAATTATTGCCGACGAACCTGTTTCTGCACTCGATGTATCCGTTCAATCACAAGTATTAAACCTATTAAAAGATTTACAAAAAGAATTTGATTTAACATTTTTATTTATCGCACATGACTTAAGCGTTGTTAAACATATGAGTGATCGTATAGGTGTTATGTACTTAGGTAATATGGTTGAGGTTGCGGATAAAGACCTTCTTTATGCAGAACCTCTCCACCCATATACACAGGCATTAATTTCGGCGATTCCATCTCCGGACCCAAGGATTAAGAAGGAAAGAATCATTTTAAAAGGTGATGTGCCGAGCCCGATTAATCCGCCATCTGGATGCCCATTCCATCCGCGCTGCCCAATGGCAATGGAGGAGTGTTCCAAGACAAAACCTGTATTAAAGGAGGTGAAGCCATCTCATCGAGTAGCTTGCCACCTTTACTAATTCAAAGGAAAAACAAAATTTTATAGGGGGGAAACAAATGAAGAAGAGAAGTATGTTAATGCTTGCTGCATTAATGCTTGTCCTGTCAGCATTTTTGGCGGCATGCAGCGGCGGCGGCGAAAAAGCAGGTACGAAGGACAAAGAAAAAGAGAAAGATAAACCAGCTAGTGGTGAAACAGCTGATAAACCTCAAGATGGCGGTACATTAGTGTATGCTTTGGACTCTGCTCCAGAAGGTAAATTTAACTTTTCATTTTATGGGACAGCTGCTGATTCAGAAGTAATGGACTTCTTTGATGAAAACTTAATTAAATTTGATGACAAATTACAAGCACAGCCTCATATTGCATCATGGAAAACTGAAGACAATAAGGTATATGATTTCGAAATTAAAAAAGGTGTAAAATGGCACAATGGCGATGAGTTATCAGTTAAAGACTGGGAATTCGCATTAAAAGTTGTTGCTGACAAGGACTATGAAGGCCCACGTTTTGAAAACGTTGTAAATATTGTCGGTGCTCAAGATTATCATGATGGAAAAGCACAAGAAATCTCTGGTATTAAAATAGTGGATGATTACAACATCCAAATTACATTTGATAAAGCACGTGTAAACAACTTGGAAAATCTTTGGACATATCCAATGAACCGTTCTGAATTTAAAGGTTTGGCTGTTAAAGACATGATGTCTTCTGAACAAGTTCGTACAAAGCCTGTAGGATTAGGACCATTTAAAGTGACAAAAATTGTTCCTGGGGAATCTGTTGAAATGGAACGTTTCGATGAGTATTTCGGCGGAAAGCCACATATGGATAAAGTTGTCTTAAAAGTGATCGATCCTTCATTATCTGTTGGTGAACTTAAAAACGGTACACTTGATATGACTTCTTTCCACCCAAGTATTATTGAAGAGGTAAAAAAGCTTGATAATGTAGAAGCAGTAACATACCCTGGTCTAAGCTACTACTACGTTGGCTTCAGACTTGGTACATGGGATGGCAGCAAAAACGTAATGAATGAACAAAAATATCAAAACATTAAATTACGTGAAGCAATGTATTATGCCATTAACCGTGAAGAGTGGGTAAAAGCGTTCTTCTTTGGTGTAGGTAAACCAGTTAACCGTCCAGTTCCAACAAATCACTGGATTGCTGCTGACAATAAAGACCTAGAGCAATTCGAGTACAATCCTGAAAAAGCGAAACAATTGTTAGACGAAGCTGGTTATAAAGATGTTGACGGCGATGGCTTCCGTGAAGATCCGAACGGTAAGAAGTTTGTTGTAAACTTCTCCCATTATGCAACTCAAAACCCAACATTTGAATCTCGTGCAAAAGCGTTGACGCAATATTGGGAAGAAGTTGGTTTAAAAACAAAGCTTACTATGACTGATGCAAACCTTTACTATGACATGCTTGAAAAAGCAGATAAGTCAATGGAAGTATTTTTTGGCGGCTGGTCAACAGGTACTGATCCAGATCCAACTCCACTTTGGAGCTCTAAAGCACTTTGGAACTATCCTCGCTGGGTAAATGCTGACAGTGACAAATTGCTTGATCAAGCAATTGATATGAGCGTTGTTGGAACAGATGTAGATAAACGTAAACAATTTTATGTTGATTGGCAAAAACTATTCATGAAAGAACTTCCTGCTCTACCGATTGCTGAGCTTGAAGAAACAATGGCTGTCAGCAACCGTGTTCAAGATGTTAAATTCTCAGTAGCTGGTATGAACCGTCCAAATGAATGGTGGATTAAAAAATAACCGAAGCAGACTAATATGTAATAGACTTGTGTTAAATGCTTAATATGATTTTATTCAAAACTCATGGAAGTTCAATTGGGTGAGTTTGAAGGAGGAATTCTTTCACTGCTTCTCCCAATTGGACAGCTTGGGTTACATACACCGCTGTGAAACATAAGTTTATAGACAAGGAGAATGCACATGCTGAAGTATGCATTTCGAAGAATTTTGGGCATGATTCCGATGTTATTTCTAATCTCCATTGTAGTCTTTACCTTGGCCAAGCTAATGCCAGGGGATTCTTTTTCAGGAGAAATCGACCCAACAAAAACAAACCCACAATATATCGCTGAAATGCGTGAAAAATTAGGCTATAACGACCCATTACCACAACAGTATTTCCGCTGGATTGGCAAATTCGTTGAAGGAGATTTTGGCAAGTCTGCACGTTATAAAATAAAAGTATCAGAGGTAATTAGTGAAAAACTGCCAAATACATTATTACTAGGCTTTTCTTCTTTATTAATTACCTATATCCTTGCCTTCTTTATGGGATTGTATTCTGGCCGAAAACCGTATACAGTTGCGGATAACCTAATCGGAGGGTTAAACTATTTAGGTTTATCGATTCCATCATTTATTGCCGGGGTATTTGCCATCTTCCTTTTTTCTTTTACGCTCGGATGGTTTCCGTCCAATGGTTCAATTGATATCGGCATGACAGAAGGCACACTTGAATATTGGGTAAGCCGTATTCACCATGTATTTTTACCCGCCGTCGTCTTAGGATTACTAAGTACGGCAAGTTACACGCAATTTTTACGCAATGATATTATTGAAAATAGCCGGAAAGATTTTGTCCGCACAGCCCGTGCAAAAGGGACAGCAGAGAAAAAAATCTACAATGTTCATATTTTAAGGAATTCAATCATTCCGCTTATTACCTTTTTAGGGTTTGATCTAGTTGCCATTATCAGTGGTGCCATTATCACTGAAACGATATTTACTTATCCAGGTTTAGGACAACTATTCTTACAATCTGTCGGAACAAGGGATTACCCAGTTTTAATGACGTTGACAATGTTATTCTCTTTCTTAACACTAATCGGCAACCTTGTTGCTGATATTTTATACGGTGTTGTAGATCCGAGAATTAGGCTAGATTAGGGGGAAAAGAGATGGAAATTCTGACACAGAAGGATACAAATATTAGTGCATCACCCCCGAAAAAAAGTTTATCACAATGGGCGATTGCCCGTAAAAAATTCTTAAAGAATAAACTGGCTTTAACCAGTCTCATTTTTTTATTATTTGTTGCAATTATTTCATTCTTGGCACCATATATTACCACGGCAGACATTACAAGAATTAATATTGGCGAAATGTCACTGGAGCCATCAAGTAAGCATTGGCTTGGAACAGATAAAGCAGGACGTGATGTCTTTACAAGATTATTGTATGGCGGCCGAATTTCATTATTAGTAGGAATGAGCTGTACGCTGTTTGTTATTTTTCTTGGGACATTAATTGGCTCTGTTGCTGGGTATTTTGGTGGTACTGTAGATAGTTTATTAATGAGGTTTACTGACTTTATCTTAAACTTTCCATTTCTAGTGTTTGTAATTGTCTTAAATGCAATTCTTTTTGGTAAAGTGAATGGACTATGGGTTTTAATTGGTGTCATCAGCTTGCTTAGCTGGGGTGGAATCGCAAGGATTGTCCGCAGTAAAATTCTTGCCGAGAAAGAAAATGAATATATTATCGCTGCCATTTCGATTGGCTGTTCACCGGCCAAAATAATTGTCAAACACCTATTACCGAATGTCTTATCGACAATTATTGTCCAAGCTACAATTACATTTGCATCCATGATTGTAATTGAATCAGCATTAAGCTTTCTTGGCTTTGGTGTACCACAAGAGATTCCAAGCTGGGGGAATATGCTTGATTCGGCGATTGAACCAGACGTATTGCAATTTAAACTATGGATTTGGATGCCGCCAGCTATTCTTATCACCATCACCATTTTATCAATTAACTTCATCGGTGAAGGTTTAAAGGATGCCTTTAATCCTAAATCAAGAAGATAAAAATCTACCATCACAAAATGGTGGATTTTTTTTTGCCCAAAGACATCAGTATAAAATCATCATTAACTACTGGAGCAAAATATATATTAAGGAATAATTTTACTTACCTCTGCCCATACTGATTGACAAACAGTTTCTTGAAGTGAGGGGTTGTACTTGTGTTGTATCTTCATGATGTTTGGGTAAATTGGTTTGAAGGTGAAGAAAACGGTTATAATGTCTGCCACTTTCATGAATGGCGGAAGGATGATGGGGTGGAGCTATTAGATCAAGTACCGCTGTTAAAAATCGAGCCGCTTTTATTTAACTATATTGAGAATGATTTGTTAGAGTTACCGGAGCAGCTTCTGGCTGATATTTATCAGAAAGCTTATTTAAGAAAAAACCATGAAAGAGTCCAGCTTGACTATTGCTTTGTTGTGACAGATGGAATTGGTATTTTAGCAATTGATACGATTGGCTACACCATTCCGATTCGAAAAAGCAGGCTTATCCCAAGACAAGAACAGCTTGTTTACGAAATGATTAGTCAGCATGAAGCTAAACAGTACCTTTATTACGACCAGCCAAAAATGAAAAATTTTCATATTCTTTCGCCTGAGCCGGAACTGATGAGAGGATTAACGAGGAAGGAACGGCAATTAAAACAGCTGTTATTTATGGCCCTTGATCAATTGCTCTCATCAAATAATCAAGCAGAAGTGCGGTATTGGTATACCGAATGGTGTCCAGAGCAATATTCATCAATCCAAGAAATGGATTTCGAAGATGCAAGGGAACAGCTGTTTGAAGAAATCAAATATGGCTGGTCGCACCGCCATGAGTCATTCTGTGAGAATCTAATTAAAGGGCAGCCATTTTTTGAAAAGCTCTGGGAAATGGAGCATGGTCCTAAAGTAAACTAAAAGCCTGACCCAAAAGGTATGAACTACATACCTTTTGCGGACAGGCTTTTTATTTGCAATAAAATTATCTTCTTTTCCGACCTAGCCCCATTGCATTTTCCATTTTCTTAAGGGTTTTATTTGCAGCCTGATTTGCTTTTTCAGCCCCGCGGTCCAAAATATCGTCAAGTTCACTCGTTTCCATTAAACTATAGTATTTATCCTGAATCGGCTTAAAGAAATTAACAACCACTTCAGCTAAATCGCCTTTAAAATCTCCGTACCCTTTACCGGCATACATTTGCTCTAAATCGGTAATCGATTTTTCAGCCAATATCGAGTAAATTGACAGCAGATTAGAAACACCTGGTTTATTTTCTTTATCAAATTTAACAATTCCCTCTGAATCAGTAACTGCGGACTTAATTTTTTTGACGATTTGATTAGGTTCATCCAACAGCGTAATAAAGCCCTTTTTATTCGGGTCGGATTTACTCATTTTTTTCGTCGGTTCCTGAAGTGACATAATCCGTGCTCCAACCTTAGGGATACTGATTTCAGGAACGGTAAGAATGTCATTATACTTCTTATTAAATCTCTCAGCTAAGTCCCTTGTCAATTCCATATGTTGTTTCTGATCTTCACCGACAGGTACTAGGTTAGTGTTATACAATAGAATATCTGCAGCCATTAGCGGCGGATACGTTAAAAGACTAGCCTGAACCGCATCTTTTCCTGTAGATTTATCTTTAAACTGGGTCATTCTTTCTAATTCCCCGATATAGGAAACGCATTGCATCAACCATCCGGCCTGAGCATGTGCTGGAACTTCTGATTGAATAAAAAGAGTAGCCTTTTCTGGATCTAAACCAACTGCAAGATACAATGCAGCTAAACTTCTAATGTTTTTTCGAAGCGTCGCAGGGTCTTGCGGAACAGTAATCGCATGCTGGTCTACTATACAAAAAAAGCAATTATATTCGTTTTGCAGATCGACAAACTGCTTTAAGGCCCCAATATAGTTGCCAAGCGTAATCGTACCACTCGGCTGAATACCTGAAAAAATCGTTTTCATAGCAAATTTCCTCCTAAATATAAATAAAAAAAACCATTCGTCCCCATAAAATGGCTAGGGACGAATGGTTCGCGGTACCACCCTAAATTACTCGATATTGAGTCACTCAGCTCCATGATTGTCTGTTTAGACATTCTGGAATCCTTTTAACGCAAGGAAACGTCTACTCCTACTATTTCAATCCTTTTGATAAAAGGTTCAGAAAGAAGCTCAAAAGTCCATTCCGTATTTTTTCGCGTTTGTTTTCACCAGCCACAAACTCTCTGAATCGAATAAGAATACGTACTACTCTTTATCATTGCTTTATAACTTTATTTGGATTATTCACATTATATATGAATTGCATATTTAATTTCAAGTGAGTTAGAAATAATAAGCAAGGAGGGCAACCATCATGAGTAATCCATTGACTAAACCATAAAACAACAGTGGCCTTTGATTTACCGTTATAAGTTGAGATAATCCTGGAACTTCATCGAAACTCCTTTTATCTTTCCCTCTTGAAAAGGCGAAATTTAAGGACCGAGAGAATACATCATAGAACCCACTTTGAATGGTATAAATTAATAATGCTAATAATAGAAAAACTGCAGTAAAGTAAAAAGATATATTGATATAGCTAACTAGCGAAATTTTACGATAAAAGATAAAAGATATGATTATAATAGCAACTTGTGTAAGCGTTGCCACGATTAATCTTTTCTTGAGCGCATTTTTCACGAAAAAACCTCCAAAACATTGATGTATTAAGGATTACCATATATATATTATACCCAAAAATCTGTATAAGTCTAAATTATATCACAGGGAAATGTAATGATAACGTAAGAATTGTATCTTTTCTGTAAATTAAATTTGAAAAAGTAATGTACAATTTCTAAAAAATATGTATAATAGGAAATGTAGTAATTTTTCAGAATAATAGAAAAGGGAGGTCTACAAGTGAAGAAATCTAAACTTTCACTACTTTTAGTATTATCACTAGTTCTTAGCATGTTCCTAGCAGCATGTTCAGGCGGAGATAAGAACCAAGGCACAGACACTAGTAAAAATGATGGCAAAGATAAGCCTGTTACAGAAGAAAGCAAATTAGCTGATAAACAAGAACTTAATGTTTTTGAATCTGCTGAAATTCCTACAATGGACAGCGTTTTAGGAACTGACGTTATGAGTTTCACAACGTTGAACGCTGTAAACGAAGGTATGTATCGTTTAGACCAAGATCAAAAGGTAGTACCTGCTGGCGCTGAAGCAATGCCAGAATACAATGCTGACAAAACCGAATTAACTGTTAAATTAAGAAAAGATGCAAAATGGTCTAATGGCGACCCTGTAACTGCACATGACTATGTATATGCATGGCAGCGTGCTATCGATCCAAAAACAGCATCAGAATACGGTCCATACTTCATGGAAGGTAAAGTTAAAAACGCTGATGCAATTATCGCAAAGAAAGATAAAGCAACAGCTGAAGATATCCAGTCTCTAGGAATTAAAGCTGAAGATGATTATACTTTAAAAATCACTTTAGAAAGACCAATTCCATATATTGAATCTTTCATTACATTCCAATTGTTCTATCCACAAAACCAAAAATATGTTGAAGCACAAGGTAAAGACTATGCCAAAGATGCTGCCCATATTCTTTATAATGGTCCATTCAAAATGACTAAATGGGATGGTCCTACAGCAACTGAATGGGTTTTAGAGAAAAACGAATCGTATCATAGTGCTAAAGATGTAACGTTAACAAAAATCAACTTTAACGTATCTAAAGATCCACAAGCTTCTGCGAACGCATTTACTGCAGGCGAAGTTGATATTACACCAAAGCTTGGACAAGCTGCGATTATTCAACAATTTGAAGGATCAAAAGACCTAATCCGTTATCAAGAACCATCTCTTTTCTGGATTAAAATGAACGAGAAGAATAAAGCATTGAAAAACATTAATATCCGTAAAGCAATTGCTTTATCTATCGATAAACAAGCCTTAGTTGATGATGTATTAGCTAACGGTTCTATTGCTGCTAATTTCTTAGTACCAAAAGAATTTGCTTTCCTTGATGGTAAAGATTTCCGTGAAGGTACAAAACCATACCTAGAGATGAATAAAGATGAAGCTAAAAAACTTTGGGAAAAAGGCTTATCTGAGCTAGGTGTTAAAGAATTAGCGCTTAATTATGTAGGTGGCGATACTGAAACGTCTAAAGTTTCTGATTCATTCATCAAAAATCAGTTAGAAACGAACCTTCCTGGCTTAAAGCTTACAATTCAACCTGTACCATTTAAAATCCGTATCGACCGTGAACAAAAAATGGATTATGATTTATTATTCACTGGTTGGGGTCCAGACTATGCTGACCCAATGACATTTATGGATTTAATGCTTACTGGCGGAGATCACAACAAAATGGATTACAGCAGTGCTGAATATGATAAGCTAGTTAGAGCTGCTCAAACAGATTTAGCTGCGAAAGACCAAGAACGCTGGAAAGCTCTTCAAGACGCTGAAAAAATCTTAATTGAAGATGACGCAGCAATCGTTCCAGTGTATCAACGTACAGTTAACCTTTTAATTAATCAAAAGGTTCAAGGCTTTGCTCACCATGCATTTGGTCCTGATTATAGTTACCAATGGATTAAAATCCTTAAATAGTAGCTATACTAATCAAATAGGAAGAGAGTATATTAAAAAAAATATACTCTCTTTTTACCTGTGATGGAATTGTCGAAAAATGTCAAAAATTAAACCAATTAGGAGGTGTAGGCATGGCGAAATACTTATTGCAACGATTTCTCTATATGATTCTTACGCTGTTCATTGTTGCATCGATTACTTTTTTCCTCATGAAGCTAATTCCAGGAAGTCCATTTAATACTTTCCAAAAACTCTCAGTAGCCCAACAGAACATTCTGCTGGAAAAGTATGGATTAAAGGACCCATTGCCTGTTCAATATTTTAATTATATGAAGAATTTGGTAAAGGGTGATTTGGGAGTCTCCTTTCAATTCAATAATACCCCTGTAACGGAACTGCTTGGAAATCGAATTGGACCATCGGCGATTTTAGGTTTGCAGGCTATGGTTTTGGGCGCAATAGCTGGGATCTTTTTAGGTACCATTTCTGCGCTTAAGCAAAATACTTGGATAGATTATGGTTCTACTTTTATTGCTGTAATTGGTAAATCAATCCCTTCATTTATTTTTGCGGGATTGCTGCAGTATTACATTGCTGTTAAATTAGGCTGGCTACCTGTTATGTTGTGGAAAGGGCCTGAATACACGATCCTGCCTACAATTGCCTTAGCGATGTTCCCAATATCAATTGCGGCCCGTTTTATGCGAACAGAAATGATTGACGTGTTAGGGTCTGATTATATTACTTTGGCAAAAGCAAAGGGTGCAAGCTTTTGGCAAATTAGCTTTAAGCACGCAATAAGAAACGCATTAATACCTGTAGTTACGGTTATGGGTCCCTTAGCCATTAGCTTAATGACAGGTTCACTAGTAATTGAAAAGATTTTTGGAATTCCTGGACTGGGAGAGCAGTTTGTTAAATCAATCGGTACCAATGATTATCCAGTCATTATGGGAACCAACCTTTTATTTGCTACTTTATTCGTAGTCATTATTTTAGTTGTTGATATTCTTTATGGAATTATCGACCCACGTATTCGTATTTCGGGGGGGAAAGCAAAATGATCAATAAAGAAGATACCATTTCTAAGGATATGTTTGCACCCGCCCATGTTGATCCATCTAAAAGTGAAAAAATTGCTAAGCCAAGTTTGAACTTCTGGCAGGATTCTTGGTTCCGGGTAAGGAAAAATAAGGCTGCAATCGTAAGTATGGTAATACTCGTTATTCTCATAATTATGGCGTTTGTGGGTCCATTATTAACACCGTATGCTTACGATACCCAAAATACGAAACACAATAACCTGCCGCCAAGAATTCAAGGCTTAGAGAATGTACATTGGCTTCCTTTTGACGGTACACTAACCAGAAGAGACGGGAATGTATATAACGCTTATGAAGTGCGCAAAATTGATGCTTATTATTGGTTTGGAACTGATAACTTAGGTCGTGACCTTTTCGCAAGGACTTGGGAAGGTACACAGGTTTCATTATTTATTGCTTTCATGGCGGCATTGATTGATATGCTGGTTGGGGTATCATATGGAGCCATATCTGGTTACTTAGGTGGTAGAACAGATAGTTTCATGCAGCGGATTATCGAGGTAATTGTCGGTATACCGAACTTGATTGTTGTTGTATTAATGATCTTAGTATTAAAGCCGGGGATAATGCCGATTATCGTAGCCCTGTCCATTACCGGTTGGACAAGTATGGCACGTGTTGTGCGCGGGCAGGTATTAAAATATAAAGGTCAGGAATTTGTTTTGGCGGCAAAAACATTAGGGGCATCGGATACATCGATTATTTTCAAGCATATGATTCCAAACATGTTTGGGGTTATTATCATAAATACGATGTTTTCAATTCCGAGTGCCATTTTCTTCGAAGCATTTTTAAGTTTTATTGGATTAGGTCTTCAAGACCCACACGCATCTTTAGGAACATTGGTTAATGATGGGTTTGTATCGATGATTGCTTTTCCATATCAAATGATTATTCCTTCCGTTATGATAGGGCTAATAATGATATGCTTTAACTTAGTAGCTGACGGATTACGAGATGCATTAGATCCAAAAATGCGAGATTAAAAGGCAGGTGAATGGTAGTGGAGAAAGTTTTACAAGTAAAAGATTTAAATATTTCGTTCCATACGTTTTCCGGTGAAGTAAAAGCCATCCGCGGTGTTAACTTTGATTTGTATAAAGGGGAAACGTTAGCGATTGTTGGTGAATCGGGCTCCGGTAAATCGGTAACCACTAAATCAATTATGCGCTTACTACCCGAGCACAATTCGGAAATAAAAAGCGGAGAAATTCTTTTTAACGGGAAAGATTTAACGAAATTAAAAGATAGAGAAATTCAAAAAATTAGGGGTCATGATATTTCGATGATCTTTCAAGATCCGATGACATCGCTTAATCCAACCATGAAAATTGGCACCCAGATTACCGAACCATTAATTAAGCATCAAAATATGAGTAGACATGATGCAAAGGAAAGAGCACTTGACTTATTAAAGCTTGTGGGAATTCCAAAACCGGAAATTCGGATCAACCAATATCCGCACCAGTTTTCTGGGGGGATGAGACAAAGGGTTGTTATTGCCATTGCCTTGGCATGTAATCCGAAAATTCTAATCGCTGATGAGCCGACAACGGCACTTGACGTGACGATTCAAGCGCAAATCCTTGAATTAATGAAGGATCTGCAAAAGAAAATTGACACATCAATTATTTTCATTACTCATGACCTTGGGGTTGTTGCCAATGTAGCAGATCGTGTCGCCGTGATGTATGGCGGAAAGATTGTTGAAATTGGAACGGCTGATGAAATTTTTTATAATCCAAAGCATCCATACACATGGGGATTAATTAGCTCTATGCCGGATATGGATACAGAAGAAGAGGAATTATTCTCGATTCCAGGAACACCACCCGATTTATTGGACCCTCCAAAGGGCGATGCGTTTGCACCTCGTAATCCATTTGTCATGAAAATCGATTTAGAGCAAGAACCACCGTTCTTTAAAGTATCTGAAACGCATTATGCAGCTACATGGTTATTACATCCGGATGCGCCGCCAGTTGATCCGCCTGATGCCGTTAAGAGACGTCAAAGTCAATACTTAGAGATGACAGGTGTAAACTCTGGGGCTGTTGGATTAGATAAAGGAAATAGTCAATTCCCTGGAAAAAAGGAGGGGAAATAAATGGCTGAAAGAAAGAAGTTACTAGAAATAAAAAATTTAAAGCAATATTTTAATGAAGGAAGACCTAACGAAGTTAAAGCAGTCGATGACGTTTCCTTCGATATTTATCAAGGTGAAGTCATGGGGCTCGTGGGTGAGTCAGGCTGTGGGAAGTCGACAACAGGTCGGACAATCATCCGTTTGTATGATGCTACTGGCGGCGAGGTTCTGTATGACGGAATCAATGTCCATGGCAATAAATCAAAAAAGCAATTAAAAGCTTTTAACCGGAAAATGCAAATGATTTTCCAAGATCCATACGCGTCTCTTAATCCAAGATTAAAAATTGCCGATGTTATTGCCGAGGGAATTGACATACACGGCTTAGCAAAATCAAAGCAAGAACGGATGGAAAGAGTTTATGAGCTTTTGGAGACCGTTGGATTGAACAAAGAACACGCTAACCGCTACCCGCATGAATTTAGCGGCGGTCAGCGTCAGCGGATTGGAATTGCTCGTGCATTAGCTGTTGAACCAGAATTTATTATTGCTGACGAACCGATTTCTGCCTTGGATGTTTCCATTCAAGCTCAGGTTGTTAACCTAATGAAAAAGCTGCAAAAAGATAAAGGGTTAACGTATCTTTTCATTGCGCACGACCTTTCAATGGTTAAATATATTAGTGATCGGATTGGTGTAATGTATTTCGGCAGGATGGTTGAGCTGGCATCTGCGGATGATCTTTATCGAAATCCACTTCACCCATATACGCAGTCACTCTTATCGGCTATACCGGCTCCTGATCCAATCAGTGAACGGACACGCAAACGTAAATCCTATGATCCTGCGAGTCATAACTACGGGGACAATGAATCCGTTGAATTTCGAGAAGTTACTCCAGGTCATTTCGTACTTTGTTCTGAAAAGGAATTTAAACAATACCAAGCGCAATCCAAAAAGTAATAAAAAAACGATCTCAATAATTTGAGATCGTTTTTAATTTATTTTTTATTACCGCCAACAGTTTTCCAGCCAGTCTGATATTTAGCGCTCTCATCAACAAATTCACTTCGATGTTTGCCACCGAATACTTTTTCACCAAAACTGTTTGTTATAACTCCCATTAAGGCTGTAATTCCAACGATTAATAAAGCAACAATGGTTAAATCTGTTATGTAAGCACCCATGATAAAAACCCTCCATTATAAGCTTATCAGAATATTCATCATGCCATATTAAATATCCCCTACATTATATTTTATAAGAACTTGCCTGTTATTGAAAGAGGAAAGTAAATAAACAATTATTTAATTTAAATTACCGAATGAATGCGTTTTCATTATTAAATGTTAATTGAGAATAAAACTTAATAAAATTGTTAGGCTGGCCTTTTATTATTTGATGAGAGGTGCTTTAATATCAGCATTTCTAAACGACCCTCAAAAAATGCAGGAGAGGAGGCGAACATTTTAATAAGTTTTGAAATTTTTCAAATTGATTCTTGATTATTTTGAAACTTTTGCGTGAATTATTCGTCTAATATAATGTATCAGGCGATTTAGGTTTAATTTTGTCCGTTTAATTATTTTTGAAAAAAGGATACCTTTATTAGGAACAGTGGTGTATAATTAATGATATAAATTACTTATTTATAATCATTTTAATTACGGATTCGTAATATTTACACATTAAAGAGTTTTAATTTCACTATAGAGGGTATTATTTAAAAATGAATCGTAAATAAAAGAGGAGTGTGAAATAAAGATGGTTACACTATACACTTCACCAAGTTGTACATCATGCAGAAAAGCGAAATCATGGTTGGAAGAGCATGAAATCCCATACACCGAAAGAAATATTTTCTCTGAACCATTATCAATGGAAGAGATTAAAGAAATTCTTCGCATGACCGAGGATGGCACGGATGAAATAATTTCTACGAGATCGAAAACATTTCAAAAATTAGATGTGAATTTAGATGCTATGCCGCTTCAGGCATTATTTGGATTGATTAAAGAGAACCCTGGCCTGCTGCGCCGACCAATTATTATCGATGAGAAACGTTTGCAGGTTGGTTATAATGAAGATGAGATCAGAAGGTTCTTGCCAAGACGAGTTAGAACGTTCCAATTGCGTGAAGCACAACGGATGGTAAACTAATAAAAAGGCCTTCTTACCCGAAGGCCTTTTTTTTATATGGCGGACCCCAATATTTGAGGTTTTGAATACATTTTGCTACAATAAATGAAATAACAAATAGGCGTTATAATGGATTTTTTGATTTTCAGTTTTTTTATTTCCCTTATTAGTACTTTTGTCATAAAATGAAAGTACAGGTGTATTTACTCTTTTTGATGGCATGATCTGCTGGGGGTATTTAGTCCCTTCAATATGGAAAATGGAAGGGAGAGGTTATGATGGAGATCGAACGCATTAATGAAAATACAGTAAAATTCTATATTTCTTATGGTGATATAGAAGAAAGAGGATTTGATCGCGAAGAAATTTGGTACAATCGCGAACGAAGTGAAGAACTTTTCTGGGAAATGATGGATGAAGTTCACGGTGATGAAGAATTCGTCGTTGAAGGCCCTCTTTGGATTCAAGTCCAAGCTCTTGATAAAGGGTTAGAGGTCTTGGTGACGAAAGCCCAGCTTTCAAAGGATGGACAAAAGTTTGAGCTCCCTATTCCAAATGATAAAATAAAAGACATACCTGTTGATGAAAAAATAGAAGAGCTCTTGGATCAGCATTTTAATCCAAATCATTCTGATGAAGATGATATTTTGCTTGAGGAAGAAACATTAGAATTTGTTCTTGCCTTTAAGGATTTTGAAGATGTCATCAGCTTATCACATCGCACAGGTTTAGATGATTTAGTGACAATGCTCTATCACTTTGAAGGAAAGTACTATTTATATACTGAATTTCCCGAGGATTTATTTGAGGAAGACGAAATTGATGATATCTTAAGTGTCTTACTTGAATACGGCTATGAAACACAGCTGACGATTCATCGGATCCAAGAATATGGAAAAGAAATAATTTCTCAAAATGTTTTTGCGGAGTTACGAAAACATTTTAGTTGATAACAGTACCGATTTCAAATTGAAATCGGTATTTTTTGCAAATGACGTTCTGGCAGGTGAGTTTTCTGAAAAACACAGTAAGGGTTGTCATATTTTTAGCGGTATTATCCGTACTATTGTTTTTCTTTAAGGATCGATTGGAAAGTGGAATATTTGGATTCTTAAGTGTATTAATTTCGTTGTCAGTCATTTTTATTGGATTTGTCATTTTCCTTGAAAACCGCCATCCAACCCAAACCATTACTTGGTTAGTGGTGTTAGGGAGTTTTCCGCTTGTTGGTTTTATTTTTTATCTTCTATTTGGACGAAATTATCGGAAAGAGAAGATGTTTAGAAAGAAATATTTTCTTGATAAACAGGCATTTCTAACGGTTGAAGGCGAAGACGATCCAAGGAATGAGGAAAAGCTTAGCTTAATGGGGGAACACCAGGGGAAATTATTTAACCTGGCGCAAAAACTAGGCAACAGTCCAATTTCTTTTGATACAGCTACCAAGGTATTATCTAATGGAGATGAAACATTTCAGCATATTATTGAACAATTAAAAAGGGCCAGGCACCATATTCACCTTGAATATTATATTGTCCGGCATGATCATATTGGCCGAGAAATCAAAGATATTCTCATTGAAAAAGCAAATCAGGGGGTTAAAGTCCGCTTTTTATTTGATGCCGTCGGTTCATGGCAGCTTTCAAAGGCATATATTCGTGAATTGAAAAATGCTGGAATAGAAACAGTTCCATTCGGCCCTGTAAAATTGCCTTTTTTAAATAATAAATTTAATTTCCGGAATCATCGTAAGATCATTGTTATTGATGGAACGATTGGTTTTGTGGGCGGTTTAAACATTGGTGATGAATATTTAGGAAGAGACAAGGCGATAGGCTTTTGGCGTGATACCCATTTAATGCTTAAAGGGGAAGCAGTTCGGACACTGCAGCTTATTTTTTTGCAAGATTGGTATTATATGACAAATCATAGTTTTTTAACAGCGGAATATTTATCACCGCAAATTGATCATGAAAGTCACGGTGGTGTGCAGCTGATTGCCGGTGGACCTGATACTGAATGGAGTGTCATTAAAAACATTTTTTTCTCGATGATTGGTTCTGCGAAAAAATCTGTATGGATTGCATCTCCTTATTTTATACCCGATGAAGATATTTTTTCGGCGATTAAAGTGGCAGCCTTAAGCGGCATTGATGTCAGGCTGCTCGTACCGAACCGTCCTGATAAACGAATTGTTTTTCATGCATCGAGATCGTATTTTCCTGAACTTTTAGAAGCTGGCGTTAAGGTGTATGAATATGAGCGAGGCTTTATGCATAGCAAGATTGTCATTGTTGATGAAGAACTTGCCTCGATTGGAACTTCGAATATGGATATGAGGAGCTTTCATTTAAATTTCGAAGTAAATGCGTTCTTGTTCCGGACGAAAAGCACAGAGAAGCTCGTAGCCGAATATTTAAATGACCTTAAATTTACCAAACAACTGGAAGCTTCCACTTTTCAAAAAAGGCATTTGGGACTTAGACTCCTTGAATCAACAGCGCGGTTACTTTCGCCGCTTTTATAAAAAGAGGAAATTCGTCGAATGGGCGAGTTTTCTTTTTTTTTATAAAGGATTACAAAGAAATTTGTCGAATGATTAAACATGAAAGGTGGAGAGAATGAAATGCTAAGCGCACAAACCAAATCTGGAAAAAGGATCTGCCTTGGGTATGATTACAAAAAGGAAACTCTTTTGTATCTGAGAAACAAAGAAGAATTTATTTGCCCGATTTGTGGTGAAGATGTATTGCTTAAATTGGGCGACCAGCGGATTTTTCACTTTGCCCATAAGCAGGGAGGTACTTGCCGCGATTTTTATGAAAATGAAACGCCGTATCACATGGAAGGGAAAAAACAACTGTATCAATGGCTGATCAGGCAAAAAATCCCATCAGTTCTAGAGTATTATGATAAGGAAATTGGGCAGCGTCCCGACATCATGTTCGAGCATAAGGGGAAGAAATATGCCTTAGAGTATCAATGCTCCACGTTACCGGAAAAAGTATTTATTAAAAGGACGCAAAGGTATCTTGAGAAAGAGTATATTCCGTTATGGATTATCTCAAGCAGCCATATTCATGCGAAAAAGAGAAATATCACTGCATTGTCTAACTTTCATTATTACTTTTTGCGAAGTACTTCTACCGGTTATCTTTATATTCCTTCATACTGCCCCGAAAAACATCTATTTCAATTGGTAGAACCGATTACTTCCTACTCAATAAAAAACGTATTCGCACACTTTTCCTTATATCTTCCAAATAATTTGAAGCTGGATGGTTTATTGGAGCCAAGTAGAAAACATCAGCTTAATCTATCAAGCTGGAAAAGTGAAATAGAAAAATTTAATTTGCATTTGACCTTGCATCCAGGGAAAGCACTACAACCGTTTCTTCACGAAATATATAACAAAAATCTTAACCTGTTTCTATTGCCGCCTGAAATTGGTCTTCCCGTTCCTCACTCGATATCCATCCATACTGCTCCGATGATTTGGCAAACGTATGTATTTCTTGATGTTTTAGCCAGCAAAAATCCCAACGATTTGATCACACTTCAGGAAATTAAGACTCACTTTAAAAAAAGACTGAATAGGAACGATATTATCCTGCGAAACTTACCCCAGCTAGAAGCAATCAATCCCCTATGCGCCGTAATTGAATATTTGCAACACCTAGTACGATTGGGTATTTTAAGCCGGAAAGGGGAAAATCTCTTTCAATTGAAGAAGAAAATTATCATTCCAAGGTCCAATCGAGAGAAGGAAGAGGCGAAAATCCTTTTTTACCAAAAAAACAACCGAATCCTCTCAGAAATATAAATGAAAACTGGGCATAATATTGCAGAACGGCACACATTTTAAAAGGAAATTAGAACATTTAGGAGAATATACTTATATAGGGGAATACCCGCAATTCGATTTGAATGGAGGATGGATGATGACAAATGAAACAGCAGTAAAGTCATTGCCAGCAAGAAGTGAGATTTCTGTGGATGACACGTGGAAATTAGAAGATATCTTTGCCAATGATGAGGAATGGGAAAAAGAGTTCCAAGAGGTAAAAAAGCAAATTCCCGGTATTAAGGAGTTTGAAGGGAAGTTAGCAGAAAGTGCAGAGACACTTTATAACGCTCTTCAGTTCCAGGACCAACTGTTGGAGCGAATTGGAAAGCTTTATACATATTCGCATATGCGCTATGATCAGGATACAACGAACTCTTTTTATCAAGGTTTAGATGACCGGATGAAGAATTTGTATTCGCAGGCAGCCAGTCAATTGGCCTTTATCGTTCCGGAAATCCTTTCGATTGATGAAATCTTGGTCACGAGCTTTTTAAATGAAAAGCAAGAATTAAAGCTATACGAGCACGCCATCGAAGAAATTAATCTGCAAAGGCCGCATGTGCTGACAGCTGAACAGGAAGCTTTATTAGCAGAAGCAAGCGAAGTAATGGATGCTTCTAGCAATACATTTGGAATGCTAAATAATGCAGATTTGGAGTTCCCCGCCATCAAAGATGAAAACGGGGAAGAGGTTGAAATTACTCATGGCCGCTATAGTCGTTTCTTGGAAAGCGGAGACCAGCGGGTAAGAAGGGATGCCTTTAAAGCAGTCTATAAAACATATGGCGCTTTTAAGAATACATTCTCAAGCACATTAAGCGGCAACGTGAAAAAGGATAATTTTATTGCAAGAGTAAGAAAGTATGACTCAGCAAGGCATGCAGCCCTTTCAGCCAACAATATTCCCGAGAGTGTGTACGATAACCTTGTTAATACGGTTACGGAAAATCTTCCTTTATTACATCGCTACGTGAAGCTCCGGAAAAAGGTGCTGGGTCTTGATGAACTTCATATGTATGATTTGTACACACCACTAGTAAAAGACGTGAAAATGGAAATTAAATATGAGGAAGCAAAGGATTTAGTCATCAAAGGACTGGCCCCGTTGGGTGAAGAATATGCGAATATCCTAAAAGAGGGCTTTGATAATCGCTGGGTCGATGTTCATGAGAATAAAGGAAAGCGAAGCGGCGCTTACTCTTCTGGAGCGTATGGAACACATCCGTATATTCTAATGAACTGGCAGGATAATGTGAATAATTTATTTACCTTGGCCCACGAATTCGGCCACTCCGTGCATAGCTACTATACACGGAAAACACAGCCATATCCGTATGGAAACTACTCGATTTTTGTTGCTGAAGTTGCCTCCACCTGCAATGAAGCATTGCTAAATGATTATTTATTAAAAACGATTGATGATGAACAGAAACGTATCTACCTCCTTAATCACTATTTAGAAGGGTTTAGAGGAACTGTGTTCAGGCAGACGATGTTTGCAGAGTTTGAGCATGTAATTCATCAAAAGGCACAAAATAATGAGGCGTTAACTGCTGATGCTTTAACAGAGGCCTATTATGAATTGAATAAGAAGTATTTTGGTGAAGAGGATATTGTGATTGATGAGGAAATCGGCTTAGAGTGGGCGAGAATTCCGCATTTTTATTACAATTATTATGTGTACCAGTACGCTACCGGCTTCAGTGCTGCAACTGCTTTAAGCAAGCAGATTTTAGAAGAAGGTGAGCCAGCGGTAAAACGTTATATTGAAGAGTTCTTAAGTGCAGGAAGCTCTGACTATCCAATTGAAGTGCTAAAGAAAGCAGGCGTCGACATGACGAGTGCAGACCCTGTAAAGGATGCTTGTAAGGTATTTGAAGAAAAACTTAATGAATTAGAACAATTATTATCATAAGTGCAGCAAAAAGGATGGTTTCTTTCATGAAGCCATCCTTTTTAAAAGCCTTTAAATCGTTTTCGATTATTTAGATAAAAGATGAAGATTAATAAAGAAATAAACAGAATTGGTGTACTTAGTAATAATGGGAATATCTTCATTAATGCAAGGATATGAAGAAAAAAAGCAATCAGAATGAAGAGAATCATGCAGATAAGAGGTAATTTGCCCATAGTAATATCCCACCTTTTCAGGGTTATTTACTACTATATTTATTGTCCCATTCATGAAATTATGACTTTATGACAATTATGTGAAAATAAGCACAAACTTATTGCCAGTGGCTTTAAAGGCATGCTATATTATATATGTGAAGTTGATCACAACAAACATATACCCCTTTGTTTGACCGTGAAAAATTTCTCCCATCCCCTTTGTTCGTATAAATAGAAAAATGCCTTGCACCCCTAAAAGCTGCAAGGCATTTTCGTTTTTCCAGAATAAAGGTCGGGAGTTCGCATAGCAAAAAAATAGACAAATGGCCGGATTGTTTTAGTCCAGACATTTGCCTATTCATCGATATACCTCCAAAATGTTCCGTACTTCGCAGGTATCTGTTCCACAACCTGTTTTAAAAGCAGTTTTTTCATTTCACGTTCAATTTGCGCAATGGGCATATTATAAACAACGGCAATTTCCTTTGAGGCGACAAATTTAAAAAACTTCATAAATGCCTCTAATGGAGGCGGCGGCGATTTCACCGGTTTCTCTGGAAGCATTTCCTCTAAAATTTGTACATAGACTTCATAGGGATAGGACCCTGTAATTTTGATACCTTCATCCTCGGCATTTTCATTAAAAAATACTAGTGTAGGAATTTCGATAACTTCCATTTCAGCCGTTATTTTCAAATCACATTGGAAGGCCTTTGCAGCACTCTCAGAATGAATATCAATCATAAATTCTTCAATATCCAATCCGGAACGGCCGGCACAATCCTTTAGCACTTCTAGATTAGAAATGTTTTGCTTTTCTAAAAACAACATCTCTTGAATTCTCCGAAGGAAACGCAGTCCTGCCCGTCTCCCTTGTAATTCAGCTGCTTTAAGCGCAATTGAAACGGTGGATGGGGTATCCACCGGATTCTCCAACCAAAGACTCCCATCACATGACATTCCTGATTTGCTAGCTGTTTTCTCCCAGGCTTGAGCGATATTCTCATAGTTTTTCTTTTTACTCAAATTTAAATTGGCCAGCCGTCCGCTTAAAACATTTTTAATGGAAAAATACTGTCCATATTCAATTTTTAGTTTTTTTAGAATCGGTTCAAGTGCCCAACATTCAGGACATAAAGGATCAATAAACATGTAAATTTCAATGGGTTTTTTATCAATGCCGCTGCACTTAGAGCCACGTAATTTAAAATTATTCACGATTTTCACCTGACAACCCATTTCCATCTGGGGTATTAATCATATGTTGCGCCGTAAGGTACAGTCGTGAGAAAAATTCCTCTCGCATCGGGCCTTCCAGTTCAACCTTGTCCATTGCTTGTTTCATGCAAGATAACCAGGCGTTTGAACGTGTTGGTGTAACAGGGAAGGGCAAATGGCGTGCACGCATCATTGGGTGACCATGCTCTTCTGTATAAATGGGCGGCCCTCCTAAATATTGTGTCAAAAATTGCTTTTGTTTTCGGGCAATTTCTGTGAATTGATTTGGAAATATTGGAGCAAGATCAGGATGTTGTGCAACAAGGCCATAAAAGGTGTCCACAAGCCGGTTTAATTTATCTTCACCAATGGCCTCGAATGGTGTAAGCTTTTTCTCAATCATGTTGACAACTCCTTAAATGTCTTTCGTTGTTCTTATTTTAACAATGACCCTTTCATATCTCAAATTAATTGCCTTGAGTAAGCGGTGTAATCATTTGAGTACAGTATTAATGTATACGAAGGTGTCGATTTTTAGTAAAAATAAGAATAATTTGGTAAATTAGGGAAATTGGTGTTAAGGAAATTTTCAAAGATCCATTCGGTTCTGCTGTTTAAATTTTTGACGATAAAAGCGGCGGATTTTGTTGTCTGTTTTCCGCTCTGGAATCTGAAATTGATTAAGTAGTTCCAGGAATACACGTTTTCCTTCCTGATAGTTTTCCACCTCATATTCTAATTCAAAATCTTCCATATTCAGATAAAAACTATGATCAAGAACTAGTAATCCATTCTTGTGTGCCATTTCCACCCTGTTTGTTGATAGAGAGCCGAAATACTCGATAGTTAAAAAATCGACATTTTCTTTTTTTAATAGGTTTTGGATTATACCACCAGGGAGCTTCCCAGAATGGATTGCTTGTACTGCCTCTTCATAGCTTAACGTCTGATTCGTTTCGAGAATTCCAACCGCTGCCGGCTGCTTTAGAGTCATCTCATATGACCGCTGTTTTTTGCGGATTCTAAGTGCAGATCCTAGTTCTTTTAAGGTGAAATCAGGTGTATCAAAGTAGTGGTTTTCTTGACTGAAAATTTCCCTTTTATCTATATTGAATTCGAAAAGAAACCTTTCATATTCCTCTTTTGTAAGCATATTCTTGAATTCAATCTCAATACTTTGCGACATTGTCCGCCTTCCTTTCAGAAAATGATTGTTTTATTATCACATCTTCAACTCATACTTCAATCCTTGGGAGAAATGGGTGAAATATGCTAAAATAAAAAGGTGAAGATGGAGGTATGAAAATGAAGAAAAGAATAACAATTCTAAAGGCAAGCTTAACAGAAAATAGACTATTATTAGAAACAAATGAACCTATAAGCAGATTAGTTCCAGCAGAACAAATTCTTGTCGACACTAAACACTACTCATTTATTTACTTAATGGAGGATAAAGAAGATTATACATATATCGAGTTACCTGAACAAATCTGGCCTTTTCTAAAGTCCGCTCATGCGCAAAAGTTTCCTGTTTGGATTAGCTTTAAGGAGCAAAAATTGGAACTTTTAAATTTCCATGAGGAATTAGAATATGTCATTAGCAATATTGGCGGCAATAGTAACTATGGGAATGAAATGGTCACAAAAGTAGAGGGTATTTTTTAGAGATAAAGAGGTGGAATCAATGAAGCATTGGGACTTATTCTTAGCACCTTATAAACAGGCTGTGGCAGAGCTGAAAATAAAATTAAAAGGTATGAGGGGGCAATTTGATCTTGATTCAACCCATTCTCCTATAGAGTTTGTTACCGGCCGAGTAAAACCTATTGCCAGCATTCTCGACAAGGCCAATCAAAAAGGAATTCCACTCGAGAATTTGGAAGAGGAAATGCAGGATATTGCGGGAATGCGGATTATGTGTCAATTTGTCGACGATATACATACCGTTGTTGAGTTATTAAGAAATCGTAATGACTTTGAAATTGTTGAGGATAGAGATTATATTTCTCATAAAAAGACAAGCGGATATCGGTCATACCATATAGTCATTTGTTACCCGGTTCAAACAATCCATGGGGAAAAGAAGATTCTTGCCGAGATTCAAATCAGGACGTTGTCGATGAACTTTTGGGCGACGATTGAGCATTCGCTAAACTATAAGTACAAAGGAATCTTTCCAAATGATATAAAAATGAGGCTGCAAAGGGCCGCTGAAGCTTCCTTTCGGCTTGACGAGGAAATGTCATTAATTCGCGGTGAAATCCAGGAAGCACAGGCTTTTTTTACAAGGAAAAAGGAGTTTAAGCAGGAAGAGAAGAACTAATGACCGGACGCCCTTTAATAAGTATTAAAGTACAAGGAGTATAAAACTTATGAAATTTGCAATTACATCAAAAGGAGATCAAAAATCAAATATTTTGATGCACAAAATGAGGACCTATTTATTGGATTTTGATCTTAAATACGATGAGGACCAGCCGGATATCGTTGTATCCATTGGCGGTGATGGGACACTTCTATACGCCTTTCACCGCTACAGCAGCCGTTTAAGTAAGACCGCCTTCGTTGGAATTCACACTGGGCATCTTGGTTTTTATGCTGATTGGACCCCTGATGAAATTGAGAAGCTTGTAATTGCGATTGCCAAAACTCCGTTTCAGGTAGTGGAATACCCGCTGCTTGAGGTGATCATCCGTTACTCGCATGCCGGAAAGGAATCGAGATATTTAGCCTTAAACGAATCCACGGTAAAAAGTGTTGAGGGAACGCTCGTCATGGATGTAGAAATCCGCGGTCAGCATTTCGAACGATTTCGTGGCGATGGTCTTTGTGTTTCTACTCCTTCAGGAAGTACAGCTTATAACAAAGCACTTGGCGGCGCGATTATCCATCCATCCATTTCTGCGATTCAAGTCGCGGAAATGGCATCAATCAATAACAAAGTTTTTCGAACAGTGGGTTCGCCGCTCATCCTTCCGGCACATCATACGTGTATGTTAAAACCTGTGAACCGGACCGATTTTCAGATTACAGTTGATCACCTGACACTGCTGCACAAGGATGTAAAATCGATTCAATTCAGAGTACCGGAAGAAAAAATTCGTTTTGCCCGGTTCCGGCCGTTTCCTTTTTGGAAAAGAGTCCATGATTCGTTTATTTCGGATTGAGAGAGGGGACCTTTATGACGGCTTCTCGTTTTCAAATAAATTGGGTTATTTCACAGGATGATGCCGGAAAACTGATAAAGGAATTTTTAAAAAATGAAGAAATCTCGCGAACGGCCTTAACTGATATTAAGTTTAAGGGCGGCAGTATCCAAGTAAATGGTGAAGAGGTAAATGTTCGTTATAAGTTGGCAGCCGGCGATGTATTGAGAGTTGTTTTTCCTGATGAGATTCCAAGCGAGGGGGTTAGCGGAGAAGATATTCCGTTAAAGGTTCTGTTTGAGGACGAATACCTGCTCGTTGTCAACAAGCCTGCTGGTATGAATACGATACCCTCACGCGAACATCCCACCGGCAGTCTAGCTAATGCGCTTGTCGGCTATTATCAGCGTATCGGCCTTCAGGCTGCGCCGCATATCGTTACCCGGCTTGACAGGGATACTTCAGGTATTTTGTTGATTGCTAAGCATCGTCATGTCCACCATTTGTTTAGTATGATGCAGCGTGAGGGGCAGGTTAAGCGTACCTATGAGGCTTTAGCCGGAGGAGTGATTTCGCAGGACTTCGGTACTGTTCGTGAGCCGATTGGACGTAAACAGGAAAGCATAATTGAGAGGGAAGTTCGGGATGATGGTCAGTATGCCTGCACCCATTTTCAGGTGATTGAAAGGCATCGTCTATTTACTTATACTGAGCTTCAGCTCGAAACGGGGCGAACCCATCAAATAAGGGTACATATGTCTTTCCTAGGGCACCCGCTGCTTGGTGATGATTTGTATGGCGGTGATGTATCGTTAATTGATAGACAGGCTCTCCATTGTAAAAAAATTCAATTTACACACCCGTTTTCGGGAGAGGAAATGATCTTAAGGGCAACACTCCCTACGGATATGCGTGAAATATTAGAGGCTGATCCACTTTTATAGGGAGCAGCCTCTTTCTTTTTTTCAGTTAAATTGTGTAAATTTTTCTTCGATAAATGGCATAGTAGAAACAACGGAAACCAGGTCCATCTCCGGGTATCTTAATGCGGTCAGCTTGCCGCCGAAAACAGCACCGGTATCTATGTTATAGGTATTGTTGATGATCCGTGGCTCTTTCACGGGAGTATGTCCATAAACAATACAGGCAGATCCGTGATACTCCTTGGCCCAATCTCGTCTGACCGGCGAACCGTCTGGATGCTTTTCACCCGTAATATCACCGTAAAGAACAAACTTCTTGACCTTACCATCGGTTTGCCCGATAAATTCCTGTTTAATTCCTGCGTGGGCAATAACAAGCTTTTGTTTGTCTAATACTAAATAAAGAGGTGCTTTTTCATAAAGCTCGATAAATTTTTTACGAATGGATTGCTGCTCTTTTTTATATAATGATTCATATTCTGCAACCGTTGTTTCAAGCCCATGAGCAATTTGTACCTTGTTGCCCAGGAAGAAACGGTATAACTTATTACAGTGATTACCTGGCGTGTAGAAAGCAGTTTTATCATGGAAAACTAGCTGCCAAACCAACTCAATGACCTTAATCGATTCAGGCCCGCGGTCAGTTAAATCGCCAACAAAACACAGCATTCTGCCACCTGGATGGATTGGAACACCATGAGTCCAACTATAGCCCAGTTCTAACGTGAGCTCCTTTAATTCGCTGAAACATCCGTGGACATCGCCGATAATATCAATCTTCATAGGATGAAGTCCCCCTTTTCTTTTATTTTTAGTGAAATAGTCGGATTTTATAAAAAGAATCCCTAGTTTTGAGAGGTGGAACAATAATGGAACAGCATTTATCAGTTATCTCTTTACTAATTGTTGTCACAATGGCATTTTTAACGCCGATTATCCTTCATCGGTTAAAATTAAATTTTATACCGGTTGTCGTTGCCGAAATTATTATCGGACTTATTATTGGAAAAAGCGGCTTTAATGTTGTTCATCAAGACATGTGGCTCTCAACACTCTCGACCCTTGGCTTTATCTTCCTTATGTTCTTAAGCGGTCTTGAGATTGATTTCACTGCCTTTACTGGCAGAAAAAAGCGACAGCAACTTCTAAATGGGAAAATGGAGCCAAATTCATTTGCCGTTGCAACAATCATCTTTGCCGGAATTTTTGTTGTTTCATTAGGATTATCCTACCTGTTTGTCATCGCTGGATTTATTGATAATGCCTTCTTAATGACACTGATTATCTCGACTATTTCACTCGGGGTAGTAGTGCCCACCCTGAAAGAAGCGCAGCTAATGAAAACAGTTATTGGACAAATCATTTTACTAGTTGCGGTCATCGCTGACTTAGTGACGATGATCTTACTTGCAGTCTTTGTCTCGCTAAATGAACCGAAGCATGGGAATACATGGCTGCTATTAATTTTGTTTGCTGCCGGTATTGTGCTTTATTTTGTCGGAAAAAGATTTAAAAATAGGACTTTTATTGAGACGTTGTCAACGGGTACAGTACAAATCGGAACTCGAGCAGTGTTTACACTGATCATTGTCCTCGTTGGATTGTCAGAAACCCTCGGTGCGGAAAATATTCTCGGTGCCTTTCTGGCCGGTGTGCTCGTATCGTTATTATCGCCTAATCAGGAGCTAGTCCATAAGCTTGACTCCTTCGGCTATGGGTTTTTAATTCCAATATTTTTTGTGATGGTGGGTGTGAATCTCGATGTCTGGTCACTTTTTAATGAAAAAAAGCTACTGTTACTAATCCCGCTCTTACTAATCGGGCTCCTCTTATCAAAGCTTGTGCCTGTGTATCTCTTAAAAATTTGGTACGATAAAAAAACAGTTTTTGCATCGGGATTCCTGTTAACTTCAACGCTTTCACTTGTGATTGCCGCTGCAACAATTGGTGAGAGAATCGGGGTTATATCAGAACAGATGAAGGGGACATTAATATTGGTTGCCGTAATCACTTCTATTTTTACACCGATTTTATTTAAAAAGTTGATTCCGAAAGAAGTGGCTGTGAATAAAAAGCTGCCAGTGGCTTTCCTAGGAGCCAATCAAGTTACCCTTTCATTGTCCCGGGAATTAAAATCGGGTTTATATGATCCGGTGCTTTATCATCTGCAAATGGATAAATCAGAGAAGCAGATTGCAGACTCGCTTTTTGAAATCGTTGAAATTCCTGATTATACAATTGATACGATTGCTCAAACCAAGGTTTTTCAATCAGAAATTGTGGTCATTTCAACAGGAAATGAGGAGCAGAATGCGGCACTGGCGATTAGAGCAAAAGAGAACGGGGTTCCAAGGGTAATTGCCCGAATAGAAAGTCCAGATATCGAGCAAAGCTTACGAGACCATCAAATCGAAGTGTTTTCTTCCTTTATGTCAACAAAGATGCTGCTCCGTGCATTAATTGAATCGCCTGCCGTCATAAACATCCTTTCGAATCAAGAGACAGGGCTTTATGAAATTGTCATGATGAACAGTCAATTTGATGGTATGACGTTACGTAAATTTCCCTTTACTGGCGATATTATTTTTGTCCGGATATTTAGAGACAAGGATTCAATCGTCCCACATGGAGATACGGAGCTTCAGCTGCATGACCGCCTGATTGTAACGGGTACAAAGGAGTATGTGGATGAACTTAAACGAGAGCTGGAATTCTGTGAAGGCTGATAAATGATTAATTAAATGTGCCACTCTTTTCATTTTTTTAAAAGTAGTGTAAAATTAGTACCAAGTACTAATAACTTGTATTTGTTGTGGGAGGAATTTTTCAATGAGTCTATCATTAGCTGGAAAAACATATGTTGTAATGGGTGTTGCCAATAAACGCAGTATTGCATGGGGGATTGCTCGGTCACTGCATAATGCGGGCGCAAGATTAATTTTTACGTATGCTGGGGAAAGAATAGAGAACAGTGTTCGTGATTTAGCCAATTCTTTAGAAGCGGAAGGAACGCTTGTCCTTCCATGTGATGTAACAAGTGATGAAGCAATTGCAACTTGTTTTGCAGAAATAAAAGCGGCAGTTGGAACGATTCATGGGCTAGCGCATTGCATAGCATTTGCAAAAACAGAGGAATTAAAAGGAGAATTTGTCAACACATCCAGGGACGGTTTCCTTCTTGCCCAAAATATCAGCTCTTTTTCTCTAACGGCTGTTGCAAAAGAAGCGCGCAGCTTGATGATTGAAGGTGGCAGTATTGTGACATTAACCTATTTAGGCGGCGAGCGTGCCATTCCAAACTATAATGTCATGGGTGTAGCGAAAGCATCTCTAGATGCAAGCGTCCGTTATTTAGCAGCTGATCTCGGAAAAGACGGTATTCGGGTTAACTCGATTTCCGCTGGCCCAATCCGTACCTTATCAGCTAAAGCCATTGGTGAGTTTAATTCTATCTTAAACGAGATTGAAGAAAGAGCACCTTTGCGTAGAACTACCACTCCGGAAGAAGTCGGGGATACCGCTCTATTCCTATTCAGTGAACTTTCCCGAGGAATTACTGGCGAAAACATTCATGTTGATTCAGGATATCATATTTTGTAATTTCTTAGAGCCCGCAGCCATGCGGGTTTTTTCTATGCAGAAATTGAGAATTTACTGTTAACGGAGATAGGCATTTCGCATACATATAAAGTGTAGGATTACGTAATTAGGAGGTGCTTTGCATGTCTAATAAAAAGATTCAACGCCCGCTGATATATATTGATCAGTCAATTTCTAGTACCCCTTCAAACAGCAACATGCAGGAAGTATATACAAATAAGCGGGAACAAAAGCAAGGAGATGACATCAGAAGAAAAATTTCTCTTGCTAAAAAGGAGTTCATCGAACCGATACCAATCGAAGCCAATACTTCAGAGGATTCGCAGCCTGCATCATCTTCCCAGCATCAAGAAAAACACAAAACTTCATTTACACGGGTAAAACCGTTCAAAGATATGGACCTAACTGAGCGCTTAGACTATTTAATCAACTTTCCAAGAGTCCTTCCTCCAGTCCCGTGTGTCTTTTATACCGCTGAAAAAAATTATCAGGGTTACTTAAAAGAGTACAATGGCCGGCAAGTAACTATCCAATTCCATGATCAAACGTCAAAAACCTTCCCTCTTGATGAATTAACAAATGTCATCATGATAGGGATAAAAAAGTAAATAAAAAAAGCCAGCCGATTTATACCGACTGGCTCATTTTTTTAATTGCACAATCCCAAGTTAACATCGGCAATACATTGAACGGCACAGAAGCACTTTAAGTCAACTGTAATGCAGTCGTTGCTTGCGCGGAATCGCTCAACCTGGCACACTTTTGAAAGGTCAATACAACATTTGTCTCCACTGGAAACAAGGTTTACTGGAACAAAGTGCCCGCCTTCCCGGCGTCCTGGCACTAACACACGAAGCGTAGCACAACAGTTGTCAAATACATCTTCTACGCGGAAGTAGATGGATACACAAGCATTGTGTTCGTTGCTGAAAAACGCATGAAATGGAGAACCGTCTTCCGTACTTAAAACAAACACACGAGTATCAACAGGCTCTCTTCTAGCCGGTGATACCAATGTTCCTAGCGGCTCTGTAAAACAACTGGAACATTCTGTACATTCTTCTTCAACAGCGTTGTCTTGAATATCTTTAATGGCACGAACTACTTCGCAGACGCAATTACCACTGCGAAAATCGTCATTATTATTTCCACAACCCATTTATTTTTCCTCCTTAATCCGTGATATATATCTTACATTACTAACATATTTCACAGAGCCCTTTTGGGTTACGGACAATTGCCTTATTTGGCAAAATTAGGCGGGTAAAAATCCAAAAATTAATAAGAGGAGATTAATAGGTGATGAAAATAACCTTTTTAAACTTGTTTATTTTATCGCTGGCGAGCTTCAGACTGACAAGGTTATTTGTTTATGACAAAATAACCGAATTTATCCGTGCCCCTTTTTTCGATGAGCTAAAGGAGGAAAATGAAGATGGTGAAATGGAAGTTTATTACCTCCCGAAGAAATCAGGGGTAAGAAGATTTTTTGGTGAACTTTTAAGCTGCTATTGGTGTACAGGTATTTGGACTGCCGCTATAATTGTAGGGCTGTTTTATCTGTTCCCTGGCTTTTCAACACCGGTTATCCTCATATTAGCGGTTGCAGGAATAGGCGCAATGCTTGAATTAATCGTGCAGCATTTTCTGGGAATTTAATGGATTCGCTGAGACAAGACTTGCTTCTGGCTCATATTCTAACTAGTAGGAATAATTTAATACTGAAGGAGAGAATAGGGTGAATAAGAAAAAGAAGAGCAAGGAAACAACGCAAACTTATCAAATAACAAAATCGGTAAAGAAAAAAGGCTGCGGCTGCGGCAAAAAAAAGACATCAAGGTAACAGATGAAACTGCTGGTTAACTGGCAGTTTTTTTATTATTAATCCTGTCATAATTTTTGTCAATATCGAAAAAACTACATGGTAATGGTAACTACAAAAAATGAAACAAGGAAAGGGAATCGAATGATTAAAAGTTATCGATGGATATTATTCACTTGTTTGTTTTTATTGGCCGCCTGTAATCAAAATCAACCGGCCAAGGATAGTCGATTAGCCCTGTTTAAAACGACAAATCCTCCCCCTGTTGTGACAGATAAAAGCAAAAGTCGTGATCGTGTTAAAGAAATTAAAAAGGATGTAAGCTCTTTTCCGCAAATTTATGATGTTGCTGTCGTGAAGGGGAAAAAAGATACTCTCGTTGCCTATAAGGTCAAGCATTTGCACCGCTTTAGCATGAAGAAAATTGAAAAGAACGTAAACAAAATGCTTGAAGAAAAATATCCGAAGGAAAAATTTACCGTTTCGAGTGATTATAAAATTTTCCTGGAAACAGTTAGGCTGGATGAGCGAATGAAAACCGCTAATTTTCCTCATCAGAAAGCTGAAAACCGCTTTAAGGAAATTGTCAAAATGACGGAAGATATGAAGTAAGAAAGGGCGATTGAGGATGGAGAGTAAGCAACAGAAGCAAAACAAGACGCTCCAGCAGCGGAACTATCAACAACTGCAGCAAAAACATGAAATAAAAAGACCAGTACTGAAGAATTGTATCAAGGCATTTTTTGTTGGAGGCTTCATTTGTCTTATTGGCCAAGCCGTCAGTTATTTCTACATATATTTTTTTAATTTTACAGAACAAAGTGTCGGAAATCCGACAGTGGCGACAATGGTCTTCTTCTCCATGCTATTAACCGGATTCGGAGTCTACGATCGGATTGGACAATTTGCAGGAGCAGGAAGTGCTGTGCCTGTCACCGGTTTTGGTAACGCTGTAATCTCCGCTGCAATCGAACACAGGACCGAAGGGTTTGTTCTAGGTGTTGGCGGAAATATGTTCAAGCTTGCTGGGGCGGTAATTCTTTTCGGTGTGTTCTCAGCATTTGTAGTCGCGCTGGTTAAAACGCTACTCGTGATTTGGGGGGTTTTGTAATTGTTAAAAGGGCATCAATCATGGGTATTCGCCAACCGGCCGATGATTTCAGCAACGGGGGTAACGGGCGGGCCATTTGAAGCAAATGGAAAATTGGCAAATGATTTTGATCTGTTATATGAAGATTTATGGATGGGCAAGGAGTCTTACGAGAAGGCCCATCGTTTTTTGCTCGAAGAGGCGATTAAAATGGCCTTGAAAAAAGGATCCGTCCAAAAAGAACAGGTACAATTTTTATTTGCCGGAGATCTAATTAATCAGATTACGCCTACAAGTTTTGCTGCTAGAACCATGCAAGTTCCTTATTTCGGGCTGTTCGGGGCCTGCTCTACTTCTATGGAAGGCTTAGCACTCTCTTCTTTTGTTGTTAATTACCAAGGAGCGAAATACGTGCTTACAGGTGCCTCAAGCCATAATGCAGCGGTAGAAAAGCAGTTTCGCTACCCAACAGAATATGGCGGTCAAAAACCGCCAACAGCACAATGGACCATTACAGGTGCGGGGGTTGCCCTTGTGCAGCCTAATGAGCCTGGGGAGATGCACCCTGTAACAACCTCAGCAACGATTGGAAAAGTCATTGATATGGGGTTAACAGATCCCTTTAATATGGGTGGAGCCATGGCACCGGCAGCAGCGGATACTATTATGGCCCATTTTCGTGACCTGCAACTAGACTCATCACACTATGATTTAATTGTTACGGGTGATTTGGGAAGAGTCGGTCACGATACGGCCTTCGAATTGCTCAATAAAAGTGGTCTTAAATTGGAACGAAAACAGTTTCAGGATTGTGGTTTATTAATGTATAAGGATAATCAGCCAGTTCAATCCGGGGGAAGCGGTGCGGGGTGCTCAGCGACTGTCCTTTATGGACATCTACTGAACCAACTGAAGAAGGGGACATATCAACGGATGCTGGTAGTTGCGACCGGGGCATTGTTATCGCCGCTCAGTTTTCAGCAAAGCGAATCAATTCCATGTATTGCACATGCTGTTGCCATTGAGATGAATGGAGAAAAGGGGTGAACCAATGCTAGCGATGTTTTTCTGGGCCTTTGTGATTGGCGGTTTGTTTTGTGTCATCGGACAATTATTATTTGATGTGGCCAAACTGACACCAGGGCACACCTTAAGTTTGCTCGTCGTAGCAGGTGCGGTGCTAGATGGGTTTGGATTGTATGAGCCACTGGTTGATTTTGCTGGTGCGGGAGCGACAATACCGATTACCAGTTTTGGCAATTCCTTAGTTCATGGAGCCCTACAGGATGCCAAGGCACATGGAATCATTGGTGTGCTAACGGGTATGTTTCAAGTAACAAGTTCTGGAATCTCAGCCGCGATTGTTTTCGGGTTTATTGGCGCCCTTATTTTTAAACCTAAAGGGTAAAATGCACATTTTTCACGCCGGCTTTTGAATAGGAGGTCATGCCTACACACAATAATAAGTAATTTCATATGTTATTAATGAGATTACTTAAGTGAGGTGACTATTCTATGTGCTTTGGTGGATATGGCGGCTACGGCTACGGCGGTGGATATGGCTACGGCGGAGGTTCAACATTTGTATTAATCGTCGTATTGTTCATCCTTCTAATCATTGTTGGTGCAAGCTTCTTTTAATAAATAATAAGCTTGTTTCAGCTGGAAGGGGGTGGCTCAAAAAAGTGGCCAGCCCCTTTCTTGTTCCTGCAATCACCTTTTTATCCTTCCTTCATACAATAAAGTAGTTTATGAAGGAGTGTGATTTTTGAAAATGGATAATGGATTCTTTAAAAACATAGAAAAGAAAACTGGCGTTAATATGAAAGATATCTTTGATTTAGCAAATTCGTTGCAAAATGCTAATTTTAAAGATGAAAAAACGGTCCGTAATGTGATTAGAAGAGTTTCCCAAATTGCTAATAAACCGGTAAGTAAAGAAATGGAAGAGCAAATTGTTAAATCGATCATTAATGACGGCAAGCAGCTTGACTTCAATACAATTGCCAAAATGATGAATAAAAAGTAAAAGAAGAAGACCAACTCCTTTGTATTAGGAATCGGTCTTCTTCTTTTTATTTAGCGGAGCTAAAAACCGTGACTGATTTGCTTTTTTTCCTCGCCTTTGTTGAGGTACTGAGATAAAAAGCTGGTCCCGCGCGCGTGTCATCGCAACGTAAAATAATCTCCGCTCCTCTTCAAGAGCAGTAAAATCACCGTTTCGATGCGCTTCTAAGGCAAAGTCATGTGGCAGGCTGCCATCGACAGTCCCGATTATATAAACGGTTTTATATTCAAGCCCTTTAGCCCGATGAATGGTGCTTAGGCTGATTGCATCTGTAAAATGCTTGCTTAGATTCTTTATTTCTTTGTTCATTGCTGACATATGCTCGGAATGTGCCAGCAATGACTCGATGGTTTCAAAGCTTTTTGCGGCCACTTTTAGGTCCTTAAGGTCATCCGATCCTTTTTCGAGCTTGCTTGTTTCGTTACCTCGCTTCTTGAGAAAATCTAGAAAACCAATGTCTTTTTCAATCTTCTCTATCGCTATTAGCGGAGACAAATGCTTTAATCCCCTAATAAGCGTCACAGCCTTTTTTAATTTTTTTTCTTGAAAAGCATGTGCCGTTTTTAAGTGTGATAGGGCTTCAAGAAAACTACAGTCATTCAGGATACTCTGTGCTTTTATTTCTTTCAGTACCGCTTGCTTTAAAAATAAGAATGGCAGGATATCGGATAATGCCTGCGGGTCATCTTCATTCAAGCTTACCTTTAGAAATGATAAGGCACTTCTAACAATATAACGCTGATAAAAGCTTTCAGCATCTTGATCGATTTTAAAAGGAAGATTGGAACTGGCTAAGCGCTCAAAAATGGCACGTGAGCCGGCGTTAGTCCGATAAAGAATCGCGAAGTCTGAGGGATTCTCCCCGTTAGAAATTCGTTCCTGGATATCTGTGACAATCATCGTTGCTTCTTCCTCTTCATCATAGGGGAAGAATAAGAGCGGAAGGGAGGCTGATGAAAATTGTGCCTTCATTCGCTTCATTCTTCTTACTTTATTGGCAGCAATCATTTGATTAGATGCGGCAACAATTTCATGGGAAGAACGGTAATTATGTTCAAGAATGACCAATTTGGCAGCTGGAAAGTCTTTTTCAAATTCCAGCAAATAGCTTGGGTCACTGCCCCGGAACGAATAAATCGCTTGATCATCATCGCCGACTGCACAAACATTTTTATGCTTTCCTGATAGAAGTTTGATGAGCTCATATTGTACCTTGTTTACGTCCTGAAACTCATCGATTAAAAAATATTGAAAGCGGTCCTGATATTGTGCAAGCAGGGCAGGTGAAGAGTTCAACAGCTGATAACAGCCAAGCAGCATGTCATCAAAGTCAAAAAGACCTTCTCGTTGCTTATATACCTCATATTTTTTATATAAAAATACTGCTTTTTCTTCCCACTCAGATGCGGGTCTTACTTCGTTTGGCATGAGGAGGGAATTTTTCCAAAACCCAATTTGCTGTAGCGCTAGGTCAAAGGCAAATTCCTTTTCAGATAAGTCAAGCTCTTTACCAGCTTCTTTAAGGATTTTATCCCGCTGCCATTCTTTTTTTAATAATTTGTTAGCAGACCAATTGGCTCCATCATGAAACATAAGTATCCGATAAAAAATACTGTGAAACGTACCCGTAACAAGTTGATTGATTTTTTCTCGTTTCATTTGTGGATAGGAGAGCAAACGATCCTTCATTTCAGCGGCCGCTTTTGATGTGAAGGTAACGAGCATAATCGAACGGGGATCAATCTGATTAACATTAATCATAACGGCTGTTCGTACGGTTAACACTCGTGTTTTACCGCTCCCCGCACCGGCAAGGACTAATACCGAGCCATCTGTATCCAGGACAGCAGCTGATTGGCTTCCATCCAGGACAACTCCGCTTTCTGCTAGTTCTATGAGATAGGGCGGTCGTTTTTGCTGACTTCTTTCTGTTACCTGTTCAAATGGAATCGTGTATTCAATCGTTTTTGATGGTCTGAATAGTTCTACACTTTTGGTGGTCTCAGTAATCGTTCTGCCTTTTGGCAGTTTAAATCCATTCTGCTCGTTAAACCCCGCTGACTCCTCGGGAACTATGATTACAGCAGGCACTGGGCAATGTTTTTCAGGTGCATGAGTATGAAAAAAATAAGGCCGCTCGTGAATTCCCAGAAACAATCGAACCTTTTGGGTGCACACGGGGCAGTGGAGTTCACCATTTTTTCCAGCAAGAAAGATTTTTTGATATTGTTCTCTTGCCAAGTTGTCAAGAACAATATTTTGCTGATGGTAGATAGCTGTTTTCATATATTTAAACCTCTATTTCACTAAATAAGACATGTTCAATCATAACAAAACCAGCCGGTATCTGAAAGTGTTTTTATCCAGGCAGATAAAAAGCACTTGCCATGTAAAGGGCAAGTGCTTCATTTAAGTTATGATTTCTTTAATCATTGTTTTATGGGGAATTCCTGCATCCAAAAACTCCTCTGAGGCGACCACATATCCAAGACCTGCATAGAAGGGAATAGCTTGGGTCTGGGCATTTAGCTTTAATTTCTGTAACGCAAGTGACTGTGCGTGGTTCTCGATTGCATTCATTATCGACTTCCCGGCTCCCGTCTTTCTTGCTTCTCTTAATACACAGATGCGTTCAACTTTACCGTACCCATCCACTACACGGAATCTGCCAGCACCGATAGGAGCATCTTCTAGATACAGGACAAAATGATCGGCATTATCTTCGTATTGATCGATTTCCTCTTCAAGGGGGACGTTTTGCTCCTCCACGAAAACAATTTTTCTTATTGAAAAAGCATCTTCAAGCTCTTTTTGATTTTCTACAACCTTTACTTTCACGTAATCCTATTCCTTTCCAAGACGAAATGTTTCATAAACGGTCCAAGAACCATTTTCTAATTGATATAGAAGGTGGAAGCGGTCAATTGTTTCTTCATGATCAAGTTTGGTCATACTTAGTGAACCAAAGACATCTGAGTGCTCGTCATTGGAAAGCTTTTGACCAATCGTAATATGCGGAACAAAGGCATAATCTGGGTTTTGTTCGCTAAATTCTTGATTAACTTCGGAATGTAGAGCTACAAGTTCTTCCGTTTTGTCTACTTTGAAATAGATAACATTATTTACAGGCTGAAACGAGCTGATTTTGGAAGTCTTTAATGAGAATGGATTCGTATTTCTAGCGATTTGCCGTAATTTGTCTGCTAAATCCTTCGCATCCTCTTCTGTTGCTTCAAAGGCATTCTTTAAAGTGAGGTGTGGAGGAATTAGGGCATAATGCGGATCATAGCGTTTACGATAAGAATTCACCAAGTCTTGAAGCTTTTTTGACGGGAAAATAACAACTCCAAATTTCATAGGTTTACCTCCGTTTATATAAAATTATTTTCTTGGAAAACCAATACTCATAAAAAGCCTTCCTGTTATTATAGCAAATTTTCAAAATATATTAAATAACTTAAATCACTCTTATGTAACTTGTGACTATAGTTGTAAGCCTAAAATAACATTTTAAGCGCCCTTCTTATATCTGGCTGCCAGTATGTCCAGGTATGATTTCCGTTAAATTCTTCATAAAAATAGGTAAAAGGTTTTTCTGAAATCACTTTTGAAAGTTCGCGGTTTGGGCTAAGGAAATCACTCACTTTTCCGTTAGTCATATGTACTTCCGTTTCTTGATTGCCAATGACATGATAAATTTCTAAAAGCTGCGCTTCAGAAAAGCATTTTACTAACTCCATTACTTGGTCGTCGACATAAGGCGATTGCAGCAGCACTTTTCCAAATGTGTGCGGGTATTGAATCGCCGTCATTAATGAGACGGTTGCGGCAAGCGAATCGCCAATAAGTGCCCTAGTCGAACCCATATGATAAGTAGGATACTCTCTATCAAGAAAAGGAACTAATTCATGGGCAAGGAAACGAATGTATTTTGGGTTCTGTACTCCTTCAGGATGGTATTTCCTGCGCCGGTCCTCCACATCCTTATAGGGTACCCCAACAATGATTAAATTTTCAATTTCCCTTTCAGAAAGAAACTCATCTGCTACACGGCCAATTCGGCCAAGCTGGAAATAATCGCGGCCATCCTGGGCGATTAACAGCGAGTATTTATATAACGGCGAGAAGTTTGCAGGCAGATAAACAAGGAGCTGCATTTCTTCACCAAGCTCAACGCTTTGAAAGGTAAGTTCTTTAATCGTGCCTTTTGGAAACTCCATACGACAAAACCCCCAATATTTCGATTAATACAACTGCATTTTATCATATCTTAATTAGAAAAGCTTTTACCAATTGGAAGGGAGGTTGGGGGAATCAGAAAATAGGGGTTTAGTGAAGGTATCGCCTTTTTGAAAGGGTTTCGGGCATTATGGATAAAATGTTTGCCCGCTTAAAGGTGCGGACTTGTTTTCGAAGCAGACAATAGGCACGAATATATTCCTCATTCACTTCCATCACAATCAATTTCCGCTGTGATATCTCATGGTTTTTGGCAAGATAAATCATTTCTAATGGCATTTTTTCTTCGATCGAACGGATAAAAAGCCCATCCATGCTAATTCCTCCTTTCTTTTTTATAATATTATTATATCCGAACATTCGTTCTTTATTCGAGTGAAATTGAAATGTATGTTCTGGTTATTTTTCTTGCTTTAAACTTTCACACTTCAACTATGCAAGATAATAAAACTATTGACATTCTCGGGAATTTAAATATAATTAGAAATGTAATTAATTTAATATGACTTGTTAGCTCAGTGGGAGAGCACTTCCTTGACAGGGAAGGGGTCGTGGGTTCGAATCCCTCACAGGTCATCGAAAATCCTGATATCTAAATGATGTTAGGATTTTTTTAATTCTAGTATTCATGGCGACAGGCACTGTTCGATTGATTTATATTCTAAAAACCATATAGGGAATTGTATAATGAATCATAAAGAAGAGGGAGTTGAAGAACCATGAGGAAAAGTGAATCAATGCTTTCGATTGACCCATCAAAGAATACTGCGATTGAAAATTATAAATTGATGATTGGGAGTGTTATTCCCAGGCCAATTGCATTTGTGACCTCGTTAGCAAGTGATGGTACCTTAAATGCTGCTCCGTTTAGCTACTTCAATATTGCCTCATCAAAACCGCCGATGATTTCGATAGCGGTATTAAGAAAGGAAACGGGTCAAAAGGATACCGCACGCAACATTGTGGGTCTTAAGGAATTTGTCGTTCATATTGTCGATGAAGGGATTATTGCACAAGTGAATGAAACAGCGGCAAGCCTCCCGCCTGACCAAAGTGAAATGGAACTAACAAATTTCACAGAAGTTGAGAGTACAAAGATTTCGGTACCAGGAATAAAAGAGGCAAAGATTCGGATGGAGTGTGTATTAGAGCATCACGTAATTTTAGGCGATGAAGATGCGCCCAGCAGTGACCTAATCATAGGAAGAGTGATTCAATTTCATTTTGATAAGGAAATTTATGAAAATGGAAAAATCAATCAAATTGGTTTAGCTGCCGTCAGCCGGCTTGCAGGACATAATTATGCAAAAATTGGTGAGGTTTTTGAAATTATTAGGCCGAAATAAGTGCCCGCACGGTAAATGAAAGAACTTTTCATTGCCCGAAATAAGAAAAACAGCTTCCCCACGGTCAATGAAAAGTTCTTAGAGATAAAATGGAGAAATATATCCTAGTCCAGTCTTCGATCACATATACCAAATAACGGGCAGCTATCACATATAGGCGTAGCTTTACAAAACTCCTTCGCATGTTTCACAATAAGGGCGTGGAATTCATTATATAGCGCCAAGTCCCTTGGTAGTTCTTTTTCAACTTGTTTTCTAAAGGTGTCATATGATGCTGGCATATTAAAGCCTAGACGATGGAAAATTCGCCTCGAATATGCGTCAACTACAAAGATTGGCGTGTCAAAGGCATAAAGCAAGATGACGTCAGCTGTTTCAGGACCGATACCCTTGATGCTTAATAACTCAATGCGCAGTTGATGTTTGTCTACTTTTTTTATCAAATCGATGTCATATTCATAGGATTTAAACCATTCCATATAGTACTTGATCCGACTAGCCTTTATATTGAAAAAGCCGCTTGGCCTGATGAGTTGGGCAAGCTCATCAATCGATAACTTGTCTATTGCTTCAGGTTTCAAAAACGGCTTTAGATTATCTAGGGCCTTGTCGACATTGCGCCAGCTTGTATTTTGAACAAGTATGGAGCCCATCATCATTTCAAACGGTGTCTCCGCTGGCCACCAGCCTTGAGGGCCGTAGTGTTCGTATAATTTGTTGTAAATTAATTGATATTCGTGCTTCATTTTTCACCGATTCACTTTCTATTTCGTTTTCTGTACCAAGAGCGACCAAAAGATTCTAGAATTATTCTACTTGGATGTTTCCGTGGATTTTGGCCCCATGCGTTGATGTAGAAAGGTTCTAATGGACAAAACCTCATGAATCCGGATAGAAATGTCCAATAGAGGAGTTCTAATGGACAAAACCTCATGAATCCGGATAGAAATGTCCAATAGAGGAGTTCTAATGGACAAAACTCCACGAATCCGGATGAAAACGTCCAATAGAAGCCTTTTACTTAGTGTTTTTTGGATATTAATTGGAAATCATCCGAATTTGAATGATTTTATACGCAATTTCCTCTACTTAAGACATAACTTCGTTCACTTACTACCTATTTTTCAAAACTTACGACATTTACTGGATAACTATTGGTAATTCGTCTGACTTAAGAGACTTTATGGGAAAATTCCTCCTTATCCGTCTGAAATTTTTAATTTTCCTATTTTTAGTAAAGAACCCGCCATAAATAAAACGTGGCATATGCTTGCCAGCCCTCCCATCTTACTGAAAGCTTTAAAAGCTCTTCCTTTGCAGGCTTTTTCTCTGAACGGGTCAGATGTTTGATGGCGTTATGCAGCCCGACATCATCAATCGGATAAGCTGAGGTATATCGCAAACAGCGCATTAACACATAATTCGCTGTCCAAGGACCAATCCCGCGAATCTTGATTAAACTCTTTTCAGCTTCTTTAAGGCTACCCATCCTCAATAATTTTTCCTTCGATAATTCTCCGCTGGCCATCAGTTGGGCAATGCCAATAATATATTCACTTTTTTTCAAAGTCATTTTAATTTCTGCTAGATCTGCAGGTGTTAATTGAGCGATTTCATCGAAGGAAGGAAACATCCAATACTTCTTGCCATTCCACTCGATTGAATCGCCAAATTTTTCAACAAATTGTCTTTTTAACGTGTAGGCGAACGGTAAGTTTATCTGCTGCCCTAAGACTCCCCAGCAGAGGGCCTCAAATAAATCGGGCACACCGATCACACGTAATCCGAAAAATTCCTCGACTGGCCCCTTAAGGAGCGGGTCTGCTTTTGCCATTTTATAAAACGGCGTTAAATCACGGTCAAGATCAAACCAGTCACGAATGTACTGGGCAACCTCAGCGCGCTCCGACTGATTATTCGGTCTAGAGTCTTTTAAAAATTGCACGATCATCTGATTAAATTTATTTACGTGTATTTTTACTAAGGTTCGGGTTTCTCCAACGGCAATCACGCTTGTGATCATTTCGTTTTCGACTTCAAACATACATTCATTTTTGTTCCGTTCTAAATAGCCAAGGTTTGCTTTTATATTAAAATCGACTGGCAGCTCAATGATGATATTCCCATTGATTTCCTGCCAATATTCCATTGTGTTTTGTTGATTAGCCACATTCAAACCTCCGCATCTAATAATCATTATCACAAAAAATTATTTCATTATCTTGCTTTTCTATTCGAAAAAAACCTATTTTCAGAAGAAAAAGGGCTATATTGATAATAACAAAAAATGGAGGAGATAACGATGGTTCATGATATTCAATCCCGTGTACAAAGCTTAGACTGGGAGGTCATTCAACAAGAATTAGATGAACAAGGTTTTGCAAAGCTGCCCCCGATTTTAACTAAGGCAGAATGTGAATCGTTCATGGAGTTATATAGTGATGAACAGTTGTACAGAACAACGATTAATAT
The DNA here is from genome assembly GCF_044754175.1 of Neobacillus sp. NPDC093127. Classification (NCBI taxonomy): domain Bacteria; kingdom Bacillati; phylum Bacillota; class Bacilli; order Caryophanales; family Bacillaceae; genus Neobacillus; species Neobacillus sp. NPDC093127. The sequence goes on along the minus strand of NZ_JBIVOP010000006.1, from coordinate 38,723 downwards.
GACGAGATACCGTTTTGGGAGCGGAGAGTACAAATATTTTTCCTACCCATTGCCTGAACTGATTCAAGGGTTACGAGAATCGTTTTATGCAGAGCTGACCAAAACCGCAAATCGCTGGTTGGGTTATTTGAAAAAACCGGAACAGTATCCGAATACGCTGGAAGATTTTTTAAAGACTTGTGAAGAAAAGGAGCAAACGAGACCAACACCATTAATCTTAAAATATGAAAAAGGCGGCTTCAACTGTATGCATCAGGACCTTTACGGAGACGTATTTTTTCCATTTCAAGTTGTCATTATCCTGAATCAACGCAATCAAGACTATACAGGGGGGGAATTCCTCCTTGTAGAGCAAATTCCTAGGGTCCAAAGCAGGGGACATGTCCTTACAGTTGAACAAGGTGGTGCGATTATTTTTCCAACAAACTATCGACCTGCCAAAGGAAAAAAGGATTATTACAAAAATACACTTCGCCACGGTGTCAGCACGATTACATCTGGAGAGCGATATGGTTTAGGGATTATCTTCCATGATTCTAAGTAACCCTAAATTTCAATATCTTGCTTTTTTATTCCCGAGAACTTACCTATCGTTTGTGACGGAGCTATAATAATAGAAGAGGTGGTCTAAATGAGAATAGAGCTTCAAGAGGATTCTAGTAATGATATCATGACAGATGAAAAATGGCAGGCCATTATCGGGAACGATGCAGCGTACAATAATCAATTTTTCTATGCTGTTAAGACAACGGGAATCTTCTGTAAGCCATCATGCAAATCTCGCGTTCCCAAAAAAGAAAATGTACGGATTTTTCAAAACGCAGAAGAAGCCATGTCTGCTGATTTCCGACCTTGTAAACGATGCAAACCCACGAATGAGCGATTACCTGATAATGAATGGATTGCGCTCGTTACGGAATACATTGATAAGAACTATCCTGCAAAGCTAACACTTGAAACTCTGGCTGAAATAAGCCATGGAAGTCCGTATCATTTGCATCGAACATTTAAAAAGATTACCGGTATCACGCCTGTTGAATATATACAACAAGTTAGAATAAATACGGCCAAAAAATATTTACTTCAGTCTGATCGAGCGGTTGGCGACATAGCAAAAATGGTTGGTATCGCTAATACACCCTATTTTATTACCATATTTAAAAAGATGACGGGCGTTACACCCGCCCATTTCCGTCAATTACATGAATCGGAGGGAACAAAATGAAGTCACAAAAGAATAGTACACCCATTTATTGGTCACTGCTGAATTTTAAAGATTGGAATCTATATATTGCTGCGACAGAGAAGGGACTTTGTTACGTCGGGTCACAGAACAAGCCTTTTGAGGAATTTTCGATATGGGCAAAAAAACGGTTTCCAGGAAGCCCTCTAGTGGAGGACAGGGAGAAACTGAACCCTTATGCAGCCGAACTAATAGAATATTTTAATGGGAAAAGGAAGAGTTTTACTATCCTGTTTGATTACCATGGGACGGAGTTCCAACTTGCTGTATGGAACGCACTTTGTGAGATTCCGTTTGGAGAGACAAAATCCTATTCTGACATTGCAAACTTTATCAATAAACCTGCCGCTGTTCGGGCAGTTGGGGCGGCTATTGGTGCTAATCCGGTGTTAATATCAGTGCCTTGCCACCGTGTTGTCGGAAAAAATGGCTCGCTGACTGGCTATCGCGGCGGATTAGAGATGAAGACACAACTCCTTGATTTGGAACGCAAGGTTTAGAAACTTGGGCGAATCTCTTAGATTAAAGTATAATGAAGTTGATGAAATTTAAAAAAGGGAGGTAAAAAAAATGAAGTATATTAACATTGCAAACACTGATTTACAGGTTTCTAACATGATTATGGGTAATATGCGTTTAACAGAGTTGTCTTTGCCTGAAGCGGAAAATTTAATCCGGACGGCCATGGATGAGGGCATTAATTTCTTTGATCATGCGGATATCTATGGAAAAGGGAAGTGTGAGGAGATTTTTTCAGAAGCAATTCAAATGAATCCAAGCATCCGTGAAAAAATGATCTTGCAAAGTAAATGCGGTATTATCTCCCCGGAAGGCTATTTTGATTTTTCTAAGGAGCATATCATTGAGTCAGTTAATGGGATTTTAAAGCGATTAAATACCGAATATCTTGATATTTTGCTGCTTCATCGTCCCGATCCATTAATGGAACCTTCTGAAGTGGCAGAGGCCTTTGAAGAATTACATAACAGTGGTAAGGTAAAACATTTTGGTGTATCGAACCATAATCCGGCCCAGATTGAACTGCTACAGAAATACATACCACATAAATTGGTGGTAAACCAATTGCAATTTAGCATTGCACACACACCAATGATTGACTCAGGAATTACTTTGAATATGAAGGTTGATCAAGCCATTAATCGAGATAGCAGTATTTTGGAATATTGCCGTCTGCATGATATCACGATGCAAGCCTGGTCACCTTACCAGCACGGTTTCTTTGAAGGGTCATTTTTAGGAGATTTGGAGCGTTTTCCAAAGTTGAACGAGGTAGTAGACAATATTGCTGAAAAATATGGCGTTACGAATACTGGTATAGCTACAGCGTGGATTACACGCCATCCTGCTAACATTCAGGTGGTGCTTGGAACTACTAAGACCGAGCGGATGAAAGAGGCATGTAAAGGTGCCGAAATCACATTAACAAGAGAAGAATGGTATCAAATTTATAAGGCTGCCGGGAATATGGTTCCTTAATTGTAACCTTTTAGGAAACATTGGGAGTTGAATTATTTTGCAGGAATTATCTTTTGTGAAAAATTATAAAGAAAACTTTTCTTTAAGGACCAGCTTTAACCAGCTGGCTGCCAGTACCTTTGGCATTCAGTTTGAAACTTGGTATCAGCATGGCTTCTGGACTGAAAAGTATCAGCCGTATTCTTTTGTCGATAATGGCAAGGTGGTTGCGAATGTATCGGTTAATCTTTTAACCTTGGTGATTAACAATGAGGAAAAACAAGCTGTGCAAATTGGGACGGTTATGACACATCCCGATTATCGAAATCAAGGGCTCGCGAGAAAGCTGATGGATAGAGTCTTAGAGAATTTCAGTCAAGTTGATCTTATCTATTTGTTTGCCAACGAAACAGTATTAGACTTTTATCCGAAATTTGGGTTTACCCCTGTGTCAGAAGTACAGTTTTCAATGGACTATAGTCACATTCCATCTGAGCAATCAAAGGTGAGAAAATTAGATGGGAGTAAGCCGGATGATTTAGCTTTTGTCTATTCTTTAGCAGCTGAACGGATTTCAGGTTCAAAGTATTTTGGAACAAAGGGCAGTGAGGAATTACTGATGTTTTATTGTCTTATGGTTTTCAATCAGGATCTCTACTTCCTTGAAGAGGAAAAGTGTTTGGTCATCTTCCAGCGTGAAAATACTGTTTTACATCTTTATGATTTGATTAGTAAGGAGAAAGTTGGGTTGAACACTATTTTACATAAGATCGCTGACGAAAGTATTACTAAAATTGTCTTTCACTATCATCCGGATGATAATGAGGTTAAGCTTGACAAACAGCCATACCAATCTAATTTATTTGTAAAAAATATGACAGGTGTTACACTGCCAAGGGAGTTTAAACACCCGAATACATCGCAGGCTTAACATGTAAATAATTAAAACACCCCGCAATTTTTGAATCATGCGGGGGTGTTTTTGGTTAGGATTCAGTTGCACCTGAACCAGCAGGCTGACTGTCGCGTTTAATCCGTCCCTTGCCTACAGATAAAGCAACAAGGATACCAATTGAAATAAAAATAAGACCGGTTAAAAAGACGGTTGAAAAGGATTCAGTCCAAGCAGTTTGAATGCCATGAATGACGATTTTTTGAATTTCTTCCGGCAGTTTTAAGAGACTTGGATCAAGAAGAAGTCTAAATAGTGAATCAGTTTTTTCAGAAAGAATCTTTAGTGCTTCATGTGCGATTGGATTTTCAGTCTCTTTCGCCGATTGAATCATTTTTGTTCCAAGCGAATGGTTCATGACAGAATTTAAAACAGTAATCCCAATGGTACCTCCGATTGAACGGAAAAAGGTTGATGCAGCGGTAACAGTTCCGAGTTGTGACTTTGGATATTCATTTTGAATGGCAATCATTAATGTCGGCATTACTAATCCCATTCCCAGCCCTAAAACCACCATATAGGCATAAGCGTTTAACACACTTGATTCCAATCCCATTGTACTCATTAGGTAAAAGCCAAGTGATGCGAGGACCATTCCTGTTGTTAAAACAGTACGGAACTTGAACCGAAGCAGCAGCTGTCCACCTACAACACTAGCGACAATCATGGCAATCATCATCGGTGTCATGGTAGATCCTGCTTTGGTTGGTGAAACACCGAGAATCCCCTGCATAAACATTGGTACGAACATAATCGCTCCAAACATACCAAGGCCCAATAAGAATCCTAATCCATTCATCGTCGCAAAAATGCGATTTTTAAATAAGGATAGATCCAAAATAGGCTCAGCAGCTTTCTTTTCAATAAATCCAAATACAATGAATAGCAGCAAGGACCCGCCGAAAATTAAGAAAGATGTGATCGATGTCCATGCAAATTTATCGCCGCCAAAGGTAAGTCCAAGTAATAGTAAAACGATCGAGGGAATTAAGGTAATTATGCCTAAATAATCGATATTCACTTTGTCCTTTTTCGCAACTGTTTCATGCTTCAATCCGGTAAAGATTAACAGAGCGGATAGCAGTCCAAATGGTACATTAATCAGGAAAACCCAGTGCCAGCTAATATGGTCTACAATTAGACCGCCCAAAAAAGGTCCGATAACAGAACTTAATCCAAATAGAGCACCAAAAATCCCCTGCCACTTAGCTCGTTGTTCAGCCGTAAAGATGTCCCCAATGATTGTTTGCGATAGCGGCATAATCATTCCGCCGCCGATTCCTTGAATGCCCCTGTAAATGACCAACTGTTCCATTGAAGATGCAGTCGCACACAAACCTGAAGCAATAATAAAGATAATCGTTCCTAATAGGTAAAGAAACCGTCTGCCGTAGAGGTCTGATAATTTCCCAACAATCGGTACAACCGTGGTTGAGGTAATCATGTAAGCAGTTGTAACCCAGGCAAAAATAGTGAAGCCGTTTAATTCCGAAATAATTGTCGGCATCGCTGTCCCCACGATGGTTTGTTCTAGCGCGCTAAAGAACATCCCGATAATAAGACCGGTTAAGACTAGTTTTGTATTTATTCTTTGTTCTTGTATTCCCATATTTAAAATCTCCTCTCTAGGTTTTAATCATTTTCACAAGACTCCTATTAAATGTGCAGGGGAGAGATGAGGATTATTTTGCCCTAATTCCTGCTGAATCATTTTATAATTGAGTGACCAGTCAGTCAATCATTTTTTTAGAAAAGATGATGGTGTTAGGCACAGCTGAAAAAAATGAAACTTTCTGCAATCTTTATCGTATTATTAATAGGAATCTTTTACATAAATGGATAGGGGTGTGTTTTTTGATGGAAATGGAGAAAGATATGAACACGGTGAAAGAGAGTCCGAAGTTATTGGGCATGTTTACAAGTCCGGGTTTACAGTTTGAGAGGATTAAGCAAAATCCAAGAATCTGGGTGCCGCTCATTATTATTAGTATCCTATATTTTGCAGGATCGTTATTAATGGCAAATTCCATTGATGAATCCATTTTTAATGGTCAAGAACTCCCGAAAGATCAAGTTGAAATAATTTTAACATTTACAAAGGTTGTGGCAGTGGTAATGGGTGCTTTATCACCTGGCATTACTATTCTCATCAGCAGTGCTATTCTTTTGATCATTGCAAAAATGGCCAATTCAGCTGTTTCCTTTAAACAGTTATTTTCCATGAATACCTATATTGCAATTATTGCCGCGGTGGGGCTGATTATCAATATGGCGGTTAGGTTTATCATCGGCGGGAAACCAGAAATATATATTACTAGCTTAGCAGGTTTTCTGAATCTGGATAAAGCTGGTGTTTTAAGTTCCGTTGAGGTGTTTGGAATATGGGGAGTTATCCTGACAGCACTTGGGCTTCATAAAACAGCGCAATTTTCTAAAGGGCTGGCCTGGACGATTGCGATTGCCTTCTTCTTAATTGGGATGGGCTTTGGCTTGGTTGGGACTCTATTTCAAGGAGCGCCGAAATTATAATGAAAAAGAAAACATGGATTGCGCTTGGTGTTGTCAGCTTAGTTATCATCATGATTTCTGTCAGTGTATACCGGCAGGTTTTGGCCAAAGGGCCTACGGTTAAAACAACAGAAATCCAGCAGGAAGAAATATCATCACTGTTGATGGTACCTGGTACAGTAAAACTTCAAGACGAACAAATCGTTTATGCCGCACCGGATAAAGGGGAGCTGAAGGAACTGCTAGTCGATGAGGGGCAGACAGTTAAGAAAGGAGCCGTGTTGGCTAAACTGCAAAATCCTCAGCTGGAATTAGAAATAGAGCAAAATAAAATTGCGATTGAATCAGCAAATTTGAAAATTAACCAAATCGATAAAAAAATAAAGCAACTTAAGGACAAAGAAAAGTCGCTCTCTGACCAGGTTGGAAAAGAGGAAGCGAAGAAACAGCTTGCACCGGAACTCGAACAGCTGGAAATGGAAAAGAAACTAGCCAATTTGGATTTGAAGCAAACCGGGCTCCAAAAGGATTTGATAGCCAAGCGCCAAGCTGAATTAGAGATTAAGAGTACGATAGACGGTGTCGTTTTGGCTGCAAAAAAGCCAGTTTCAGTTTCTAGTACTGGTGCAATGGCTGACCCGATTTTACATATTGGTAAGCTTGAAGGGATGACAGCATCGGGACTGTTATCTGAATACGACACATTAAAGGCGAATAGCGGGCAGAAGGTTATTTTAAAATCAGACGCAGTACCGGGGCAGGAATGGCAGGGCGAAATTATAAAGATTGCGGTTCTCCCGGAGCAGAGCCAAGCGGGCATGCAAAACGGCAGCCAGGCGGTACAGTACCCTGTTACCGTGAAAATATCTGGAAGCGCGTTGACCTTAAAACCAGGTTTCCAGGTGATTATGGAAATTGAAACAGATAAAAAGTCTGCCATGGTGCTCCCAATCGATGCAGTTCATGATGATGGTGACAAGCCTTATGTGTTTATCGTAAAGGATGGAAAAGCCCAAAAGCAAAACGTGAAAACGGGTATTACATCCGGAGAGAAGATTGAAATCCTGGAAGGGGTCTCAAAAGGAGACAAAGTGATTGTGAATGGGCCCGACAACCTTAAGAATGGGCTGGAAGTGACAGTTAAATGATTAAGCTAGATTCGATTACTAAATCATTTTTACTTGGAAAAGAAAGTGTGCATGTGTTAAACGGAATAAGCCTTGAAATCGAGCAAGGTGAATTTGTTGCCATTATGGGTCCTTCAGGCTCCGGGAAATCGACCTTGATGAATATTATTGGCTGTTTGGACAAACCAACTGAGGGAGAGTACTACCTGGGCGGCGAAAATGTATCACATTATTCCGAAAAGGAATTGGCGCGGGTTCGAAATCAATCTATTGGCTTTGTTTTTCAACAATTTCATTTATTGCCGCGGCTTACAGCGTTAAAAAATGTTGAACTGCCGATGATTTATGCGGGTATATCCAAAAAAGAGCGGCGGGCCCGGGCAGAAGAGGCATTATTGAAAGTAGGGCTGGGAGACCGGATGGATCACCTTCCCAATGCCCTATCTGGCGGACAGAAGCAGCGGGTGGCCATCGCCCGGTCGATTGTAAATAAGCCGAAACTTATTTTAGCAGATGAACCGACAGGGGCACTTGATTCGAAAACAAGTAAGGATATCATGGAACAATTTCTCGGGCTTAATGGAGAAGGCGTTACGGTTATCGTCGTTACTCATGAGTCTGAAGTGGCGGCATATGCAAATCGGACGATTATGGTAAGGGATGGATTGCTCCAGTTCCCTGCTGCGATGGATAGGGGGCAGCAGCGATGAGTTTTATCGAAAACCTTGGGATGGCATTAAGTTCCCTTAAAGCCCATAAGATGCGCAGTATTTTGACAATGCTGGGAATCATTATTGGTGTCGGCGCCGTTATTATCGTTGTGGCAATCGGACAGGGCGGTGAAGCCATGCTAAAGGCACAAATTACCGGTCCCGGCAATACGATTGAAATGTTTTATCAGCCGTCAGACGAAGAAATGCGGGCAAATCCTAATGTCTTCCAGCAGGCCCCGTTTAAGCAAGAGGATATCCGTGCCCTTGAACAAATACCTGGAATTAAGCGGGTTGTCGCCTCAAGTACGAAATTTTCGTCTGCTCGATTTCAAACGGATTCAACCGATGTGTCGACAACGGGAATTAATCAGGCCTACCTGCAATTGAATGAGTTGAAAGTAGAAAAGGGAAGAGGCTTCTCTTCTGCTGATTTTCTCGGCGGCCGTCGTGCGGGGATTATTAGCAATAAATTGCAAGAGAAGTTATTTAAAGAGGAGAATCCTGTTGGAAAAATCATCATGGTTTCCAATCAGCCGATTGAAATTATCGGTGTCTTAGAAAAGCCTACTGGTCTGCTGGCGTTTGGCTCCATGGAGGTTTATCTTCCTTTCCAAACATGGAGAAATATTTTTGGAAGCAGTGACTTTACCCAGGTAACTCTTCAAGCAGCTTCCGCTGAGCAGCTCCAAGTGGCGGGTAAAAAGGCGGCTAAACTTTTAAATAATTTGCATAATACGGAAAAGTCCTATCAAGTTATTAATATGGAAGAAATCGCTCAAGGAGTCGGTCAGGTTACTAAAATAATGACGCTGATTATTGGAAGTATTGCTGGTATCTCCTTATTTGTTGGCGGAATTGGTGTCATGAATATTATGCTTGTTTCCGTAACAGAACGGACAAGGGAAATAGGGATTCGTATGGCACTTGGGGCAAATCGCGGACAGGTGTTAACACAATTTTTAATTGAATCAATGACCTTAACCTTAATCGGCGGTATCCTTGGAATTTTTCTCGGCTGGGTAACGTCCACGATTGTCAGCTACTTTGCCGGCTGGCCATCCTTGGTATCATGGCAGGTTGTAGTAGGCGGAGTGTTGTTTTCGATGATTATTGGAGTCTTGTTTGGACTCCTTCCAGCCAATAAGGCAGCCAAACTAGACCCGATTGATTCACTAAGATACGAATAACGAAAACAAAATCTAGCAGGAAGGAGTGTGGCATATGCTTTTTATGCCACACTTTTAATTTTTTGTGGAAAAGGGGCGGAGCGCCGCATAAACGAATCGGTATAACCAGTCGAAGTGAAAATATACATTTCGTACTTTGAATAGGTGAAGCCAAGCTCTGCTCACACCGCCTTTATTATGTTGGTCTACCACTCAAATAAAATACATTTCCATGCATGGGTTGGGATTTGAAACTAATGATAGTTTTTTATTTAAAAAGTTTGCAGAAATAGAATAAGGTGATAAAATTAATTCTAATATTCAGTCAACTATATTGGGTTTGACTGAATCAATTTAATAGCTTAGAAGGAGTCGAGATGAGAATGGAAAGAGTGAGCGTAGAGAGTAAAGGGTATTTTGGAGAGTTTGGCGGCAGTTTTATTCCTCCAGACCTGCAGCAGGTAATGAACGAGTTGGAGAGACAGTTTTTAAAGTATAAAGACGACCCGGAGTTCATTGAAGAATTTAACTATTATTTAAAAGAATATATTGGTAGGGAAAACCCGTTAACGTTTGCTGAAAATTTAACAAAACAGATGGGCGGGGCAAAAATTTATTTGAAACGGGAAGATTTAAACCATACAGGTGCGCATAAAATTAATAATGCCATTGGACAAATATTATTAGCGAAAAGGATGGGAGTGAAGCGGATTATTGCAGAAACCGGTGCCGGTCAGCATGGTGTAGCAACGGCAACTGCCTGTGCGATGTTTGGGATGGAATGTATTATTTATATGGGCCAACTGGATACCGAACGCCAAGCGCTGAATGTCTTTCGAATGGAGTTATTAGGGGCCAAGGTTGTTCCTGTCACAAAGGGGCAGGGCCGCTTAAAGGATGCTGTCGATGAAGCATTAGGTGATCTGGTTCAAAACTATAAAAATACCTTTTACCTGCTGGGATCGGCGGTTGGTCCGCATCCATATCCAACGATGGTTAAGCATTTTCAAGCAATCATTAGTAAAGAATCCAAACGCCAAGTGCTTGAAAAAGAAGGAAAGCTACCCACTGCGGTAATTGCTTGTACAGGCGGCGGCAGTAATGCTATCGGTGCGTTTGCCCACTATATTGATGAAAAAAATGTCCGCTTAATTGGGGTGGAACCGGCGGAAGCACCCACATTGACAGAAGGTGTTCCTGCAGTTATCCATGGGTTCAAATGTTTAACATTGTTGGATGATGCTGGTGAACCTAAACCAACTTATTCGATTGCTGCCGGGTTGGATTATCCCGGTGTAGGACCGGAGCACAGCTACCTGAAAACAAGCGGAAGAGGGGAGTATGTGACAATTACCGGACAAGAAGCATTGGAGGCGTTTCAACTATTAAGCAAAACAGAGGGCATTATCCCTGCACTGGAGAGCTCCCACGCAGTAGCCTACGCTATGAGACTAGCAAAAGAACTAGCAGCTGATGATGTGCTAATCGTAAACCTATCAGGCCGCGGTGATAAAGACGTCGAGCAAGTCTTTCATATGTTAAAGGGGAAGTAACTTTGATGTTTTAAACAATGGGTGTCAGGCACCAAAACCCATAAAATGTAAAGTGGTGCTAAAGGGGACAGGAATGTATAGAAGAAGAGTTAAATACTATATTGATTATAGTAGAACAAGTGATATGTCTTTTTATAAGCGAGGTTGTTTTGTTTTTTTCGGCTCCTCGCTTGTCGCTTTGTCCCTGCAGCTATTTTTGGTTAAAAACCTTGTGATTGATGGGGGAATTATCGGGATTAGCATTATTCTATCACATGTTACAAGTCAGGAAGTGAGCCTGTTTCTATTGCTATTGAATACTCCGTTTTTCTTAATCGCTTATTCTTTCTTAGGAAAAAGGTTCCTAATACTAAGCGTTTTCGCCATTGTTGTCTTATCGCTGGAAACGTATATATTAGAACCCTTTCCTGTTTTAACAAATAATCCAATATTAGTGATAATCCTCGGCGGCATTGCTTTAGGCTTAGGGGTAGGAATAACGATTCGATTTGGCGGCTGCTTAGATGGGACAGAGGTATTAGCAATCCTGTTTAGTAAACGTTCCCCTTTTTCCATTGGACAATATGTCCTATTATTTAATATCTTTATTTTCGGAAGCTCGATTTTCATAATTGGTTTAAATGAGGCCGTCTATTCATTGGCAACCTTTTTGGTAGCCTATAAAACGATTGATTTCTCTATTCAGGCTCACTAATGCTTGTCTTTAAAGAACCTTGGATAACACGGCTAGCCAAGGTTCCTTTGGAAAAAGTTAATAAGAAATGCCCGGTCAACTATTTAAGACCGGGCATTTTTTATTAACTTGGCTGTATTAAAAGTGAATGTTGATTTCCGTTCCAGGCGCTTCGCTTTCCGCGGGGCGGGCGGTGAGCCTCCTCGGCGCTAAAGCGCCTGCGGGGTCTCACCTGTCCCGCTGCTCCCGCAGGAGTCTCGCGCCTTCCACTCCAATAAACATTGTGCTCAAAATAAACAATGTGCTTTAACACAGCTATTAACTTATAAATTGTGTAAAAAATCCAGCACTCTTTTATTCACTAAATCATTTGCTTCCGTTACATAGATGTGCCCTGCGCCTTGGATGGCCATAAATTCGGCATTCGGAATTTTCTCTGCTAAGGTCACCCCATTTTCGTAAGGTACAAGTTTATCTTCGTCACCGTGAATGACAAGGGTCGAAGCCTTAATCTGTTCAATCTCATTATAGGTATCATGGGCCAAGCATGCTTGAAGCTGGAGCATGTATGCATATGGAAGAACAGGCAGCTCTATTCGTTTTTGAATATCCTCAGCAACTAATTCGCGTTGATTTTCTATAAAAGCTTGGCTGTAAAGGATTGGTGCTGTCGCCCAGGCCATTTCTTCCGGTGTTGCGATTGAAGAGGCCCTTGAGAGCATGAGCATTGAGACATCAGCACTAGGTTGTACATGATTCTCACCACCGGAGGTTGTACATCCTAGGATCAGGGAACGGATCCTTTCAGGGTATTTAAGTGCCAGCCTCTGGGCAATCATGCCGCCCATGGAAATACCATATACATGAGCTGATTCAACACCAGCTGCATCCAGGACGGACCGAGCATCTTCCGCCATAAGCTCAATGGAATATGGGGTATTGGGTTTACCGCTTAACCCTACTCCCCGATTATCAAAAATAATTACTTTGTAGTGTTCACTAAGAGCAGGCAGAGTTCTGAACCATGACTTTGAATTGAGCGACAATCCCATAATTAATAATAGCGGTTCTCCTTCACCGTGAACCTCATAATAGAGATCAATACCATTTGCATTGGTAGATGGCATGTAGGACACTCCTTTTCATCTGATAATAGTAGATTATATGATGGTGTGCATGCGCAAAGAACAAAGAAGGGAAGAGATATTGCCAAACCACCAGCATACTACTATATGCCTTCTCAAAAAGAATAAAACCGATGCGGTATATCTCCAGTGTCCACCTCACGCGGACAAATGTCTTTTTGTGGTGCCTGACACCCCTTCATAATTGGCATTTTTGAAACTTTTCTGACTTTCGCTGTAATTGTCTTGATGGCTTCCAGTTATTGTGTTTAGATGAACATACCAACCAGTCAGTTAAGAGGAGTTTTATGAAGAATCTAAAGACGGAGGAGAATTTACAATGACTGAAAAAAAGGTAGCAGAAGTTGATACGCTGGAATCCGCGGTAAATGAAGAAAAACAGCTTTCAAGTCTTGACCTTATTTGGAAGCTGGGATTTGATGAATTAGATGCATGGGCAGAGCGTTATAACAAGCGGGATGAACTTTTCCTAGAAGCAGCCAAGAGCTATGTGGATAGAATTAAACAAAATCAAGAAAGTATCCTGACGATTGCTGGGCAATTTACGATGGAACTAAAGGATTGGGAGCAAGCTGCCCGGGAGGAATTATTGGCGACTACAACAACTTTACAGCATTTCTTCCCTATTAAGTCGTATGAGGAAATCAATCAAGTAGTAGAAGATTTCCAAAATAAAACCGCTTCCCTGTTAGTAACTCCTATTAGTAAGGTAACCATTGGTCAAATAGAAGCATTGGATAAATATTTGGCCGCAATCGATCAATATATTTCTTTACGAAAAAAGGGCAGAGAGAAATATGTAAACAGTATCAAGAAAACGACTAATGTATTATACGAAAATCAAAAATTGTTTTTAAATTTATTTTCAAAGCAAGTAAAAACAGCGATGCTGCCATTTCAAAAATTCATGAAAAATGTAACAGAAGTTACGAAATGATAATGAGGTGAAGGCAGATATCGGATAAAGAAAATAATTGAGTAAAAAAAAGCTGCAAGTTTCTCTGTTTATAATGGCTTGGAAATGGTGAAGAGGAAGGAACCGCCCCTTCCTCTCTAACTTGACTTCTTGTGTTGATTTAAAAAGTTACGAAGGACTTTATTAAAGGGGTCTTTTGCCTCGAGCTTGGCAATGTGGCCAGTATTCCTAAAGATAACAAACTCGGAGTGGGGAATTTGTTTATGCATCATGAATTGAACCCATACCGGTATCACTGAATCATATTGCCCGCCAATAATTAAGGTCGGTATATTAATTTTAGGGAGCAACCGTAAATTATTGACGTTAAGGCATGCTTCCATTGATTTGCCATAATATTTACGGTTTGGCTGGTAAAACCGTGAGAAGCTTTCAAAATTTTCCTTTGACCAAGAATAAAGGCAAACCTTCGCTGCTGTTTCTCTCAAAATATCTGAAGATTTGTTTTCCGTTCGGTATTGATGGTGTTTTAAAAATAATTTTCCCAGCCGTTTTGGAGCATAATGAAAAGTGCTTACGAGCATTAGCGAGCGGCACATTTCAGGAGCCTGGCGGTAAATTTCCTGCGCGACGATACCACCCATAGACAAACCGCAGATGTGGGCACTTTCAAATCCAAGGCATTTCAATAGACTTATGACATCCATGGCAAAGTTTGTAATCGAAATCTCTCCCGGTGATTGATACTCACCATGTCCGCGTAAATCAGGGATAATCAATTCATATTGGTCGGCAAATTCAAACTGATTTGCCCAGCCCTCTTTTATTTCCTCAAGGCCGTGAATAAAAACCAAAGGCTCACCAGCACCAAGACGTAAATAAGGAATTCCGGAGCAATTATGGAATACTTCACTCATGATTCATTCCTCCAAGCTGATTTTTATAAACGTTGTTCCCATTATTTGTATGGTATAATCATGTGCTAGATTCTATTTAATTGTATTTTCCTCGCTGACAAAACATTACATATAAAGGTAAATTACATGTAATGAGGAAATTGAAATGTATTGTTTAAAAAGTTTGACGTGGTATAAGGAGAGATCTTTTTATTTAAAATGAATTGTGCAAAGGAGAAAAACAATGGTACTTTAAGGTATGATAGAAGAGTAAAGGATTTTGTGAAAAAGAGGTTTCGTTAATGATAAAAAGGTATATGACTTTCCAAAAAAACAATGGAATTGCTCCTTATATTTGGACAGTTCTTTGCATCTTGCCGTTTTACTTTATTTTTCAATCCCCTTCAACGATACAAATTATTGTCGGGATTTTACTTACGCTAGTGTTCTTTATCCTTTACCGGATTGCCTTTATATCAAAAGGCTGGCCGGTCTATCTTTGGACGCTAATCCTAATAGGGATATCCATCACAGCGACAAGCCTTTTCAGCTATGTTTATTTTGCCTTTTTCCTAGCTTATTTTATTGGCAATATTAAAGATCGGATCGCCTTTCTTACTTTGTATTTTATTCATTTAATTAGTACATCCGCTTCGATTAACTATAACATTGTCATGCATGAGAAATTATTTCTTCAGCAATTACCATTTGTTATCATCATTTGGATTAGTGTCATCCTCCTTCCGTTTAGTATTCACAATCGGAAGGAAAGGGGCCAGCTGGAAGAAAAACTTGAGGATGCAAATAAGCGTATTTCTGAGCTCGTCAAAGCAGAGGAGCGACAGCGGATTGCCCGAGACCTTCATGATACCCTTGGACAAAAGCTTTCCCTAATTGGCTTGAAGTCGGATTTGGCACGAAAACTCATTTCGAAAGATCCTGAGCAGGCACGAAGTGAATTGAAGGATGTTCAGCAAACGGCAAGGACAGCGTTAAGCGAAGTACGAAAAATGGTGTCCTCGATGCGCGGAATTCGCTTGAAGGATGAGATTCTTCGCGTTAATCAAATTATTGATGCTGCCCAAATAAAGTTTGTAAGTGAAGGCGAATTCACGCTGACAAATGTTTCGCTGTTAACCGAGAATATTTTAAGCATGTGTTTGAAAGAGGCCGTAAACAATGTGGTTAAACATAGCGGGGCAACTTCCTGTTTTATTTCTATTGAGCAATCATGGAAGGAAACTGTGCTGACGATACGCGATGACGGTTTGTTCAAAGGTGAGAAAGAAATCTTGGCTGAAGGACACGGCCTGATTGGTATGAAAGAACGGCTGGAATTTATTAATGGCAGTCTTGAGTTATTGACAAATGAAGGAACTACTTTAATTATTAGAGTACCGAATGACGCTAAGCTGAGTTTGGAGGAGGATTGAAAATGATAAAAATCGTTATAGCTGAAGATCAGCAAATGCTTTTAGGAGCCTTTGGCTCGCTGCTTAATTTGGAAGAGGATATGGAGGTAGTCGGCAAGGCATCAAACGGGGAAGAGGCGGTAACACTTGTCAAAAAGTTTAAACCGGATGTTTGTATCATGGATATTGAAATGCCTGGAAAGAGCGGTCTTGAAGCAGCAGAAGAGCTTAAAGGTCTTGGCTGTAAAGTGATTATTTTAACGACTTTCGCCCGAACTGGCTATTTTCAACGTGCGCTAAAGGCTGGTGTATGCGGCTATTTGTTAAAGGATAGTCCAAGTGAAGAACTGGCGGGGTCCATCCGTAGTGTGATGGCAGGCAGACGAATTTTTGCTCCCGAACTGATGGACGATGTCTACGGAGAAGAAAATCCATTGACCGACAGGGAAAAAGAAGTGTTAGAACTTGTCGCAGATGGAAAGAACACGAAGGAAATCGCTGAAGAGCTCAGTATCAAAACTGGAACCGTCCGGAACTACATTTCCATTATCCTAGACAAACTTGAAGTAAAAAACCGCATCGAAGCCATAACCCAGTCGAAAGAAAAGGGATGGTTTAAATAATTCAAGTAGTTTACGAAAGTAATCGGGCATTCCGTACGGTCTTCCTGTTTTTGTTTAAGCGACTAAGCTTGCTGTTCTGAATGACAAGCTTAGTGGCTCTTTTATTTAACCGAGATGAGCGAATACTAATCGGCCGCCAATTGAAAATTCCCTGAAAAGTTTTTTATATATTCGTACACCTCGTTAGGTCGTTCTTCAGGGAGGGCATGGCCCGTCTCTTTTAAGACAATCAGCTTAGAGTTAACCAAGTCCTTGTTAAGCTTTTCGCCGACTTTAAGCGGCATCGAATTATCATGGTCACCCCATAATAAAAGACAGGGAGTTTTGATTTGGTGAAGGACTTCGGCCGGAAGATCACCCTCGCGGTGTCGAATCATTCTAGTCAGGGCCACGAAAATTTCATCCTCCAAAAAGGGCTGCAGGTAGCCGTTAATCATTTCATCATTAATAATCGAGTGATTATAGAGGGCGTCCTGGAGATTTTTTTTCACGCCTGTTCGAGCAAACCAGTATTTCACAAAAAGGTGGAAATACGGAATATAACTGGTTAGAATTAACGGCAATTTTGACCGCTTTAGGTAAGCCGAGCTGCAAAGTAGAATTGCTTTGTCAGCGAGCTCAGGCATCATATGAAGAATATTTAAAACGATTTGTCCGCCCATAGAGTGACCGATAAAAGTCATTTTCTTTAAGCCGAAAGATTCAGTTAGTTTGATGACGGTTTGGGCAAGGTTTTTATAAGAGTAGACATATTGATTGCATTTGGCACTTTTCCCGAAAGGGGGAAGATCAATAGATAACACTTGGTACTCCTTTTTCAAAAGTGAGATTAAATGGCGAAATGTAAAGGTGGAAGACAGAAACCCATGCAATAAAACAAACGTCTTATCCGATGCTTGATTAGGATAAAATTCATAAAAAACATTAATGTTATTTACCGGCAGATAACCAATTGATTCAGTTTGTTCCATCAGTTTTTTCCTCCTGCCCCTATCTAAAATAGTTGAATATAATATTCCCCATTTTCAGGTCCTTACACTTAAAAAGTTGGTATTGTAAAAGCAAAAATAAAAAAAATGATGTTCCTATTACCAAATTTTTTTTGAATTTCCAAAATAAAATATTTGAATTTTTAGAAAACTCCTTGTATAATGAAAAAAAGCTTAAGGAGTTGATTTCCATGGAAAAGAAATTATTAAATTCACCACAACATTCCGATGAGAACGCAGATTCTGTAGTAGCAGAAATGTTCCTTAAAAATGCCCTCCTTGAATTCAAACGGGAGAAAATCCGCAAGGAAATCGACCAAACATTACAAGACGGAAATAAGGAGCTATTCCTTAAACTAACAGAGGAATTAAAGAATATTTCCTAAATTAGTTACTGACACACTTACTACTAAATAATTGGGCCTGATTAAAAAAATCATTAACCCGAAAAATGGACACGATGAAAGTCATGTCTATTTTTCGGGTTTTTCAATGTCTTCAAAGATTTATTATTATTGAAATAAAATTTAATTTTTCGAAAACTGAGTATATAATGAATTCAAATGAAAAAAAGTTAGGGCTAATAAATATAATAAAGGATGAATGCTAGGAGTGAGTTTTTTGTTAGCAATAGGTAAGGATGAGGTACAAGAGTTATTGACCATTAAATCCTGTATGAAAGTGTTAGAAGCAGTATTGGCAGATTTAACAAGGAACGAAGCGATACAGGAATTACGGTCTGTTTTCCCGATTGAACAGGGAAATGTTTTAGGACAAATGCCGGGATATTGGAAGAGAGAAAAAGTAGTGGGCACAAAAATTATTACGGTTTATGCCGAAAATAATAAGAATGGGCTGCCTTCACATCAGGGAGCCGTATTAGTTTTTGACTCAATTACCGGTAGGTTAAAGGCGATTGTAGATGGTGAGAAAATAACCGCGATAAGAACGGCAGCGGTTAGTGCCATTGCCACTAATCATTTAGCGAGAGAAAATTCAGAAATAGTAAGTATTTTAGGAACAGGTGAGCAGGCTAGGAGTCATCTCGAAGCAATGTTGTTAGTTCGGCCGATCAAACAAGTAAAAGTTTGGGGCCATACGAAAGAAAAAGCGCTATTGTTTCAAGAAGAAATGGTTCAAAAATTCAAGGTCCCAATTCAAGTTTGTGATTCAGTAAAAGAGGCAGTTTATGATGCAGATATCATCTGTACTGTAACTGCTTCGAAAGTACCGATACTAAAGGGTGATTGGGTTAAAGCTGGTTCACATGTGAATGCAGTTGGAGCTTGTCAGCCAAATGATAGAGAACTAGATACTGATTTAGTTAAAAAATCAAAGTTCTATGTTGATCGGCTAGAATCAGCAATCAATGAATCGGGAGATTTTCTTATCCCATTAAAAGAGGGAGTGATTGCTCAAACTCATATTATTGGAGAAATTGGAGAGCTGTTAACCAAACAAATTGAGGGGAGAAAATCGGAGATCAGTATTACCATTTTTGAATCACTGGGGCTGGCAATTGAAGACTTAGCAGCAGCTAATTTCATTTATCAAGAGGCAGTAAGGTTAAATAAAGGCACGGAAATTTCGATATAAGGCGGTATGAATGATGATTAATTGTAAACAAGGATTGTTCAAATTTGACTTAACAAATGAGGAAGAAGAACGTGCATTACTGCTGCATGAAAATTCGATTATTATCGATATGCTATTTCAAGGTCCGTTATCACCAAGTGCAATTCCAGAAGAAATTTCAAACAACCTAAAGGATCGCTGCGAACCCTTTAAAGACGACATGATGACATATAGTGGAATGTCAAGTAAGTTGATTTCAAGAATGTCAGTGAATGATGAGATTCCCGAATTTAAAGATGAATGGTACCAGTCAGGAATTACCGCTGGAAATAGACAATTAAATCTATCAAGTCCTGAAAGCATCATTATGAGTATGGCCGAAGTACAACAACAGTTTGATTCAATTGCTTGGTTACGCAAAGCGGTAACCGCTGCTGAGATTATAGCAGCTAAACAGCAAAACCTAAAAGCAGGTATTATTACCGCTCAAGAAACACATGGGTTAGGAACAAATTTAGAATTACTAGAGGCACTCTATGACTTTGGATTGAGGGTCCTCCAATTAACTTATAATACACAAAATTACATAGGGGCCGGTTGTGCTGAAAAATCAAATGCCGGGATTACCAATTTCGGAATTACCTTTATCGAACGGCTTAACGAACTCGGAATCATGGTAGATACGGGACATTGTGGAAAACAAACGACTCTTGACGCTTGCCGGTATTCTAAGAAACCTGTGATTGCTTCGCATACCGGGGTTGAAAATATTTTCAATCATATGCGCTGTAAAAGCGATGAGGAGATTAAGGCGATTGCAAATACTGGTGGTGTGATTGGCGTCTTTGCGATGCCGTGGTTTGTACACGATGATCCTAATCAAACGACAATTAACCATGTTTTAGATCATATTGATTACATCATTAACTTGGCAGGTGTTGATCATGTAGGGATAGGCACTGATTGGCCGATGAGTGATGTGACATGGTCATTGATTTACTTCAAGGAAAATATTGCTCCTAAATTAGGATTTGCAAAGGGGAATGGCCCCTCAACCGAAAGTATTATTGGCTTCGAAAAATACAGCTATTTTATCAATTTTACTAGAGGATTAATAGCTAGAGGCTATTCAGATAAAGAAATCCAAAAAATTATCGGCGGCAATTGGTTAAGAGTATTTGAAGAAGTTTGTGGATAAAACAAGGAAAATAGGAGGGATTGGGAGAATGAGTAGTTATATAAATACAACGATTTTTAATTATTATTGTTCAGGAGTGTATGAGGGGAAAATTCACTTTACTGAAAAAAATATCATGCATGCGAAAGTGGACCGGCGTCAAAGAACACAAATGCAGGAAGATGTTATTGCAGCAAACCTTAAAGCAAATCTTCCTTTTCAGAAAATCTATGAAAATATTAATCATTATATAAAGGCGCAGTGGACAGAAGAGATAGTTGTCCTAGAAAATGGCGATTTATATAAAAAGCATCTTACATATCAAGCCGCTATCGGAGGGCAACAGCTTACATCACAGGTTTGGGCATTTAGAAATGGTACAGCATTAGATATCGTCACGGTGGAAGGAGAAATCATTGCCTTTGTCTGTCCAAATCGAAATGGGATGGAAGTCATTGTAAAAGAAGGATTTGAAAAACTGACACCGCTAGTTGTCTACGATGACCCGTTGTTATCAAAAGCTGATTTTGGAATTAATGATTGTGGAACGTATTTAATTCCAATGAGAGATGGGATTAAATTAGCGACAGATGTCTATCTTCCCGAGGGGATTGAAAAGGGTCAAAAGGTACCAACCATCCTTATAAGATCGTGTTATGACAGGAATGGAAAAAAGGAATTTTTAATGAGATGGGTTAACAAAGGTTATGCCGTAGTGAACCAGGATGTAAGGGGCCGTGCTGATTCGGAAGGGGTATTGGTGCCATTTTATCATGAACGAGATGATGGCAGTGACACAATCGATTGGATCATCAAACAAGAGTGGTCGGACGGAAATGTTGGGATGTGGGGAGCTTCTTATTTGGGCTATGTTGTTGTGTCGGCGGCAACAAGCGGACATCCAAATTTAAAGGCGGTGGTTGATGAAGTAAATGTTGGTTCCCCCTTCATTGATACAGTAAGAAGAGGCGGAACCGTTTGTTCCTGGCCATTGTTAAGTTGGACATTAGCGCAATCAGTTGGCACGAGAACGGATTTTGAAATATTTGCGGGGCAAACAGTGAGTGTTGAGGAAGCAGTGGATGCTAGGCCGATTAAGGAAATTCCGCAAAAAATCATTGGGAAGAATTCCGGTCCATGGGATATTTGGAGTGAACACCCTGAGTATGATGAGTTTTGGGAGAATTGTACGTTTTCCAAACGAGGTGACCAAGTAAAAGTTCCCATGTTTGTTATCTCGGGTTGGTATGATGGCGATAGTCCTGGTGTTTCTGAAACGTGGAGAATGTTAACCGAACACAATGTTGCTAATCGAAAAATTTGGCTGGGGCCTTGGGAACACAATCCAAACAGGGCTAGGGATTATCAAGGTGCTAGTTTTAGCAATGATGCCGTTGTTTATGATTATGATGTCATGGTGCTTAGATGGTTTGACCGCTTTTTAAAAGGGATTGAAAATGGAATTGATCACGAACCAAGAGCAACCTACTACCTTGTTGGCGATAATGAATGGAGGACGTCCAACAATTGGACACCTGAAGAGGCGACGGTAACCAAATTTTATTTAGCTAGTAATGGGCAGGCAAATTCCAGCAATGGCGATGGTGTGTTACGTACTTCACCGCCAGATGTGTCTCCGGAAGATTCATTTATTTATAATCCCAATCATCCGTTTGAATTTAGCGGTGAAAGAGAGCCGGAAATTCTCAATAAATTTGAAATTAGAAATGATATTCTCGTTTATACAAGTGAGGTTCTAAAGGGAGACGTGGCGATTGCCGGGGAACTATCTGCTGAAATCTATGCTTCCAGTACGGGGCTCGATACCGATTGGGTTGTGACCTTGAGCGAGGTTGATGAAACCGGAAATTCGATTCGGCTCTCCGACTACATTGTCAGGGCAAAATATCGTAATGGCTACGATGCTCCTGAACTGCTCACTCCAGGGGAGATTGAAAAATACACTATTTTTCTACAAAACATAGCTCATACATTTAAAAAAGGTGGTAGAATTCGATTTTCAATTACCTCTTCTAATAAGTTTGTTGCTTTTCCGAATACCAATACAGGAAAAAATCCATATGAAGATTCTGAAACCATGATTGTTAAGCAATCTATATTCCATAATGAACAATACCAAAGTCATATAAACTTACCTGTATTATATGGCGTGTTATAAGCGCAATATCATTTAAGGGGTGAAAAGACTTGGATGAAAAGAAGGGTAATGAGAAATCCGCAGCTGACTCAGAAAAAAATATTCATACGGATTTTTTAAACACGATGACCTACGGTGAATATTTATCCTTAGATAAAATTTTGTCTAGTCAGGTAAGATTATCGGATCATCATGATGAACTGCTTTTTATTATTATTCACCAGGTAAGTGAACTCTGGATGAAGCTGATTCTCCATGAGGTACATTCAGCAATCGAGTGTATTCAACGGGATGAATTATCAACTGCTTTTAAGCGATTAGCGCGAGTATCCAAAATTCAATCCCAAATCATATCTGCCTGGGATGTCCTTTCCACGCTGACACCAGCGGAATATATGGAATTTAGGGATTCCTTGGGTCAGGCTTCTGGTTTTCAATCCTATCAATATCGAATGATTGAATTTGCCCTTGGCTATAAAACAAGCCATATTTTAAAGATATATAAAAAGGATCCTGGTCTTCACAGTCAATTAGAAAAAGCCTTTCATGCGCCAAGTATCTATGATGTATCCATTAAAGCGCTTGCGAAGGCAGGATTCGATATTAATCCAGAGGTCCTTAATCGAGACTATTCGATTCCCTACAAAAACGATGCATCTGTAAAAAAAGCGTGGCTGGAAGTATACAAAAATGTTGATCAATATTGGGATTTGTATCAGTTGGCTGAAAAGCTTGTGGACATTGAAGACTGGTTACAGCAATGGCGTTTTCGCCATATGAAGACGGTTGAGCGCATCATCGGATTCAAGCCGGGAACTGGCGGATCTTCAGGAGTAAATTATTTGAAAAAGGTACTTGAACATCGGTTCTTTTCGGAATTATGGGATATCCGGACTGAATTATAAATACTCTCGCCTCATAAAGAAGTCCATCATAAATGATGGGCTCCTTTCCCGTTTATTAAGAATGTTGAACTTCATTTCATTCGAAAAATCGATTAATCTACATTGATATAATAGATAAATTGAATTTATAATCACCGAACATTTCTATATAATTTAAACCGCAAAGGGATTTATATTAATAGTAATAAGGGGAAGAAGGTGACAAACATTATTCGCGCCTTCATTCAATTGGTTGCAGCGGTATTTTTATACTTTTTAATTGGATTAGCAGTTGCTATCCTGTTGCTTCAAAATTCTTGGCTCGATATGCGTTTTGACAGTGAATACATGGTAACAATTTCGATGCTTACTGGCTTATGGTTTTATTTTTTAACAACGTTTTTGAATGCGAAAAAATTTGCTATTTGGGAGTCGGCCCGTTTCTCAGCCGTGATTGGTATTTTAAGTATAGCTGTTACTGCTGTTATCACGATTACCGGGGGGAGCTTTTCCATCCTCCCTTCTTATGTAGTAAGGAAATCACTGTTTTTAGAAGAAATGTTCACACTTGATGTGATGAACAGCCTTCTCATCTTCCTAATTCCAACCGGAATTGCCTTTTTGGTATTTGCTGTATGGTCCAGTAAAAAAATGAAAACAAAAACCGCTTCTAATAAAGGATGGAATCAATTATCACGGTTTCAAAAGTTTGGTATTATGTTTTTATTTGGCTTAATTGCTCTCTTCTTGTTAGTATATTTAGGACAAGGTGAAATCCGCGATTTATTTAATCAAGCCTCTGGATATTTGAAAGATGCGGATGTAGAGGGATTTCGAGATTATCTTCTTTCATTTGGACCGCTTGCCGCCGTCGTGTCAGGATTATTAATGGTGTTTCAAGCGATTATTGCACCGCTTCCGGCATTTGTCATTACATTTACGAACGGGTTATTATTCGGCTGGGTATGGGGAGCAGTCCTCTCCTGGAGCAGTGCTATGGCAGGGGCAGTCCTTTGTTTTTATTTGGCAAAAATTTTAGGCCGGCCTGTTGTTGAAAAATTGGTATCGAAGAAAGCCTTAAATTGGTGGGACCAATTTTTTGAAAAGTATGGAAAACACGCAGTCTTTATTGCCAGACTTGTTCCGATTGTATCATTTGACCTTGTCAGCTATGCTGCTGGTGTGACCTCGATATCTTTTTGGCAATTTTTCTGGGCAACGGGAATAGGACAGTTACCAGCGACAATTCTCTATTCCTATCTTGGTCAAAATGCCACGAGCACAGTGAAGATATTGTTTTTCATCTTTACCATTGTCATTGCCCTTGCCGTCATCGGTATGATTCTTCGTCCAAAATTACAGGCCAGAGGTAAAGGCAAACAAGGAGCAAATGGGTAATGGCTGCTAAATTGGATAAAAAAGGGTTAATCATTAGAATTAAGCAAGACGCCTCATTATTAAAATTGGGGCGTTTCTATTATATTGGCTTATTTTTTGGATGGCAGAAATGGGGGGGGAAAGGTGAAATTATCCGGAAATCGGTTGATTGAATCAATTGTCAGTAAAAAGGCCAAACATATGGTTCAGCCTATTAAAGGGGATATCCCGATTACGAGGTTTACCAAACCAGCCAATGAGGCCGTGTTTGCCCTAATCACGACGGCAGGTGTCCATTTGAAGACACAGCCTGTTTTTGATGTCGAGGCCGGTGATCCTACCGTCCGGTTCATACCTCAGGCAGCAGCAGAAGAAGATTTGATGATCAGCCATACCCATTTTGACCGAACGGATGCCGACCGGGATGTGAATTGTGTCTTTCCGTTATTCCGTTTAAAAGAATTGGCTTTGAATGGAATCATTGGCGGTGCTGCCCGAACACACTACGGCTTAATGGGCTATATCCCCAATACAACACCACTAGTAGAAGAAACGATTCCGGTCATTCTTAAACAGTTGAGAGAAGATAAGGTAGATGCTGTTATCTTGAATCCCGGCTGATATATCTGCCATCAATCCGTGGGATTGATTCAATTTGCTCTTGAAAAGGCGGGGATACCAACCATCTCGATTACACATTTAGCGGAATTAACCGAGAAAGTAAGGGTTCCGAGGTCATTGCATTTACGGTTTCCATTAGGGAGGAGCTTTGGCAGAGCGGGTGAACAGCACATGCAAACGCAAATCCTTCTTGATGCAATCCATTTTTTAAACGAGATTGATATTCCGGAAACAATGATTAAGCTGCCTTATAAATGGAAAGGAAAAGCAAGGAATGAAAATTAAAACGGCAAAAACAGTTCAAAGACTTCTCTGGCATTTACGCTGGCTGTTGTTAGCTGGTCTAATGGTCTACAATCTTTATTGTTTGATTGTTTCCTTTAACCTCTCATCATTTCTTCCTGTTAATGGCTTTATTTTTGCCTTATTCTTATTCGTTGGAATGTGGGAAGACTATTTTGACTGTAAATCAAAATGTATGCTGTAGAAAGGAATAGATATGAAAAAATTAAGCATTTGTTTTGTGATTATGTTGTTAATTTTATCAGGATGCAGCTCGGGAACGGAGAATAACTCCCAATTTGCGGGGGAAAATAGCTTAAAAAGTGATTGGAAGGAAATTACCACTAAGGCAAAAGGATCTAAGGTAAATTTCTTTATGTGGGGCGGGGATGAAGGAATCAATCGATATATTGATGAATGGGTTGCTCCGCGTTTAATGGAACAATTTAATATTGAATTGAAACGCTATCCAATGGATGCAGTAGAATTTATCAATAAATTGAAAACGGAAAAACGGGCAACGAAAAAATCCGGAGTAATGGATGTTATCTGGGTTAACGGAGAAAATTTCAAAACTGCCAAGCAGGAGAAGTTATTATTAGGGCCATTTACTTCGAAGCTGCCAAACTTTCAGCAATTTGTTGATACTGAAAGTGATGATATAAAATATGACTTTGGATTTCCAACAGAAGGGTATGAAGCCCCTTGGGGGAAAGTTCAGTTTGTGTTTGCTTATGATTCAAACAAAATCACTAATCCGCCAAAATCAATTGATGAATTAAAATCTTGGGTAAAGCAAAACCCGGGGAAATTTACATACCCTGCGCCGCCGGATTTCACCGGGAGTGCCTTTATTCGTCATGTCCTCCATGAAAAGAGCAAGGATTACAATGCCTATTTATCCAAGTATGATGAAGCATTGGTAAAAGGGGAAGCGGACCAGGTATGGAACGTATTAAACGAAATGAAACCATACTTATGGCGAGAAGGGAAATCTTATCCACAATCGCTTTCCCAGTTAGAGCAATTATATAAAAATGGTGAAGTATGGATGACATTGGGGTATGATGAAGCGAATGCTTCTAACTTAATAAAAACGGGTGAATTCCCTGCCTCTACAAAAACGTTTGTCCTTGATAAGGGGACGTTATCCAATACGCACTTCCTTGCTATTCCTTATAATGCGCCGAACCCGGATGGTGCCCTGACACTGATTAACTTCTTGCTGTCACCAAGTGCACAAATGAAAAAAATGGAGCTTGAGTATTGGGGGGAAAATATGTCCCTTTCCGTGGAACGTTTTCCTGATAAGGATCGAGACATCGTGGAATCAATCGACAGGGGCTCCGCAACCTTATCACAGGAAGAGTTGTCCAGTCATCAGGTCCCTGAGATAGGCGCTGAATATGTCCAATGGTTAGAACGAGGATGGATGAAAAATGTGGCGAATAAATA
The DNA here is from genome assembly GCF_044754175.1 of Neobacillus sp. NPDC093127. Lineage (NCBI taxonomy): Bacteria > Bacillati > Bacillota > Bacilli > Caryophanales > Bacillaceae > Neobacillus > Neobacillus sp. NPDC093127. Next base: position 11,802 of record NZ_JBIVOP010000006.1, on the reverse strand, counting down.
ACTATAAGGGGCTGTTGGGAATCCTGCCAGCCCTTTTGTTTATGCTTATCTTTTTTCTTGGAGGATTATTCCATTCCTTGACACTTAGCCTAGAAAAACAGCCACTGGTTGCACAAGAAAATCGCTTTTGGGCCTATAAGGAATTAATGAACCAATCCTTTTTTCATTCCATTATGGTAACGGTTGGAATAGCGGTCGCAGTTGCTATTTTATCAGGTGTTTTGGGGCTCTTTGCTGCATTATTTTTGGCAGAACTCTCTCGTAAATGGAAGTGGCTCCAGATTATTTTGCAATTACCAATTGGTATCCCTCATTTATTTTCAGCTTATCTGTTCATGCAGGTATTCATGCAAAGCGGCTGGTATTCGCGGCTTGCTTATCACTTTGGATTGGTAGATTCAATGGAGGCATTCCCCATCCTCATCCATGATGACTGGGGCATTGGGGTTATATTAGCTTATATGTGGAAGGAAGTCCCTTTCATAGTTTTATTGATTTATCCTTTTATTGTAAAACTTATCGCGGATTGGAAGGAAACAGCAGAGGTGCTCGGAGGTTCATTTTCCCAGACAGTACGCTTGGTCATTATTCCGATTTTACTGCCAATGTGGGTTGGCGGTATGTGGGTGGTCTTTGCCTTTACATTAGGTGCGTATGAAATTCCTGCCTTGCTGGCAAAGACTTCTTTTGGCTCCATCCCAGTATTGGCTTTTCAAGAGTATTCACAATTCGGATTAGAACGCCAGCCGATTGCGATTGCAATGAATCTCGTCTTAGCTGTTATCTCGTTCCTCATAGGTTGTTTATTAATTTATTTTCAAATGGATTGGTTTAAAAAAGGGAGAAGAATATGGTGAAGAGGATTAAAACTCCGGGAATGCTGACTGTTTTTTTTGTCATGTTGTTTAGTCTTTTTCTTCTTCTGCCCTTCATTCCTTTAATCATTTGGAGTTTTACCAAGTATTGGCCGTGGCCATTAATCCTGCCTGAAACATGGAGTATGGATTCTTGGCAATACCTTTTTTCAGGCTCTGGAAGGGCGGGAGAAGGATTACTTAATAGTTTGAATGTTGCAGTACTAACTCTTGTTGGGAATATAGTATTAGGGATTCCGGCAGCGCGGGTATTAGCTCTAAATGAATTTAGAGGGAAAATGATCGTGTTTTCTATTCTGCTTGCCCCTCTATTTATTCCCTATACAGTTTCTATCATGGGTATGTACGATGTTGCTATTCAATTGGATTTTATTAATGACTATATAAGTGTAGCTTTTGCCCATTTAATCATCACCCTGCCTTATTTTGTCGCGACGATATGGTTTCAGTTTCGCTTAATTGGTGCGAAATACCAGGAAGCTGCCGCCAGTTTAGGGGCGAGCGTTTGGAAAATCTTTTTCTGGATTGAATGGCCTTTGCTGCTTCCAGCGGTGTTTTTAGGGAGCTTTTTGGTGATGGTAATTTCTTTCAGCCAATATTTACCTACTTGGATTATGAGCGGTGGGACATTGCTTACGATTCCTTTAGTTATTTTTCCGTTTGCCAGCAGTGGAAACTCTTCAATTGTCTCAGCCTATAGTCTGTTATTCTTTGTCCCCATTCTGGTTCTTATGTTGGTGTATTTTCTCCTTATGAGAATAAATTCAAGGAAACAGTTTATCAATCGAGGTGAAGATATTGCAGTTAGAACAAATAAACATTCAAATCAATAATGAAAGCATTATTAATTCAATAGATTTAAAAATAAATTCAGGCGAGATTTTTGTATTAATGGGTCCGTCCGGCAGCGGAAAAACAACATTGTTAAAGGGGATTGCCGGGCTGCTGCCTTTTGCCTCGGGAAAGCAGACATGGGAAAAAGGGACAGGAACAACCGGACTTGTATTTCAAGAGCCTAGACTTTTCCCTCACTTGACTGTTTTGGAGAATATTTCATTTGGATTGAAAGTGAGGGGAATACCAGCCAAAGAGAGAAAGAAAGCGGCGCGTGACTTTTTAAAAAATCTGCAGCTTGATGGTTTGGAAAGACGGTATCCTCATCAGCTTTCAGGTGGTCAACAGCAGCGAGTTTCGTTGGGACGGGCACTTATTCTTAACCCGGATTTGCTATTGTTAGATGAACCGTTTGCATCCTTAGATACCTCGCTAAGACAGGATTTGATTGAGTGGCTATACGAGCTCCAAAGAAAGCTTGGTTTTTCAATTTTATGGGTAACCCATTATCTAGATGAAGCCCTCTCTGTTGCCGATCGAATCGGGATTATATTGGATGGGGGATTAGAGCAGATTGGCACACCCTCCGAGCTTTTTCAAAAACCTGGTTCAGAAAAAATTGCTCAGTTCTTATCTTTGCCAAATCGTTTTTCCAGGGGACAATGGAGCAATTGGTTTCAAGGTGAATTAGATGTGCAGCCAGCACTGAATAGAGGATGGATTGATCCCAATCATTTGCAGGTATTTGATGGGGAATACAATCAAGACGAAGACACTCGAGAAGAGTTTACCTGTATTATTCCCGCTATCGTCACAAAGGTAAGACCCAGTAGAGAGGGGTACTCGATTTCAGTATTAGCAGGTAACCAATCACTGGATGTAATTACGACGGGGTGGAAAAGAGTCCCTATCGTCAATGAAAAGATAAGAATCAGGGTACCGTTCGCGCAAATACATTGGTATTCTGAGTAATATGAGAGGGAGATAGCACTGTGCTTGATACTCACGGACGTGCTGCAGTGCAGCCAATCATTTCAAAAACAGCAGATTATTTATTAAAGCTTGGCTTAAGTGCCAATCAGGTAACCTATATTGCTTTCTTTATCGGTATTATTGCAAGTGTCCTTGTATATTTTGGACAGCCCATTGCTGGAGTCGCTGTGCTATGGCTTTCGGGCTTTTTGGATGCAGTGGATGGAAGTATGGCAAGGAAAAGTAAATCATCTTCATCTTGGGGAACGGTTTTGGATGTTACCTTTGATCGAGTGGTTGAAGCAGGCATCATCGTTGCTTTGGCGCTTCGCCATCCCGAACCAAAAATATTGCTGCTATTTCTCCTATTAGCGGTATCGATTATATTTACAATGACCATTTTCCTAACAGTAGGGGCATTATCTGAAAAAGAGAGCTATAAATCCTTTTATTATCAGCCCGGACTAGCCGAAAGAACAGAAGGCTTCATTTTATTTACTTTGCTGGTCTTATTTCAAAACCATTTAGTCCTCTGGACAACCATTTTTATCGGCGTTGAAATAACAACCGGAATACAACGGCTTTTGGAAGCAGGAAGAATCTTAAAATCATAAAACAATAAGTTAAAACCGCTTGGGTGCCCAGGCGGTTTTTTATTTTTTTCCATTTGACAAGCAAGACAGAAAATTTGACAATTTTTTTAAATTTTTTGTTTACATAAAAGGGAACCGCTGTTAAGATGAAAATACATTCAATAAATGAATATATATAACTACTTAATATTCATAAATTGAAAGGAGGGGTCAAAATTGGGTGTTCCTGCTGCAAAAATAAAGCCAAGTAAGCAGTTATTAGCGATAAAGAGACCAAAAAGAAAATTATCCCTCACACCATTACTCTTTATTCTGCCAGCAATCGTTCCGCTCATCATATTCTGGATTTATCCAATGGTTAAATCGCTGTACATAAGCTTTACTGATTGGGACTACGTCAGCCCGGAATATGAATTTGTTGGTTTCAGTAATTATACTGACTTGCTAACTGACCCGGGGTTTTATTCGGTGCTAGTAAATACCGTGGTTTTTTCAATGGGAGTGGTTATTCCTTGTGTAGCAGGCGGCCTTTTGCTCGCTTTATTAGTCAGCGGAAATGGAAAGGGAATGGGGATATACCGGACATTAATCTTTTCACCTTGGGTTACCCCGACTGTAGCCGTTTCGATTGTTTGGTCGTGGATATATGAGCCGAATGTGGGCTTGGCGAATTGGATCCTGACCATGCTAAAGCTTCCGGCACTTGGATGGACATCCAGCTCGACCTGGGCAATGCCAGCGGTCATTATCGTGAGTATCTGGAAAGGTGTCGGCTGGGCAATGATTTTTTATTTGAATGCCTTGAAAAGGGTCCCAGTCAGCCTTTATGAAGCAGCTTCATTGGATGGGGCAAGCAAATGGCGCCGATTTTTACATATTACGATCCCATTTATTTCACCAACGACGCTGTTTTTAATTGTGATTACGTCGATTGATGCGCTTCAGGCCTATGACCAGATTCAGGTGTTGACACAGGGAGGTCCAGCAGGAAGTACAAGAACATTGCTTTACTTCTACTATCAAACGGCATTTGAGGAATTTAATATGGGTAAAGCCACTGCGACTGCCATCTTGTTAGTAGTGATTACAGCAGCATTTTCATTTTTACAGTTTATATTTTCAAAACGATGGGTTCACTACCAATAGCAAAAAGGGGGCTAGAAATTGAAAAAGGCGCCTATTTTATGGGTCAAGCACATAGTGTTAATTTTCTTCAGCTTGTCGATGGTCTTTCCTTTTTTGTGGATGGTGATCAGTGCCCTGAAAACGAAGGATGAAATTTGGCAATTTCCGCCTACGTTATGGCCGAATAAACCAATGTGGCATCATTTTGCCGATGCGTGGGCAATGGCACCATTTGATCAGTATATTTTTAATAGCATTTTTACGGCAAGTGCAATTGTATTGATCCAAGTGGTAAATTCGGCCTTAATTGCTTACGCTTTCACGCAATTAAGGTTTAAAGGGAGAAACCTGCTCTTTTCGATTATTTTGATTACCTATATGCTGCCAGTTGCGGCAACATACGTACCAAGTTATGTCATTTTAGCAGATTTTAATTTACTAGATACGTATTCAGGCTTGATTTTATCTAATGCCGCCAGCGTATTCGGAATCTTCCTGTTTAGGCAGGCGTTCCTGCAAGTTCCGAAAGAGTTAATCGAGGCAGCACGGGTTGACGGTGCAAGGCACTGGACCATCATTTGGAAAATTATTTTTCCAACCACAAAAGCAACATTTATTACTTTTTCGTTAATTAGCTTTGTGCAAAACTATAATAATTACCTTTGGCCAACATTGATTACCAGGAGTGAAAGTAAGTATTTGATTACCACTGGGCTGAGACAGTTTTTCATTCAAGAGGGTGCCTATGGAATGCAATGGCCGCTTATCATGGCCGCAAGCGCTTTTACAGTGCTGCCGCTGTTAATTTTGTTTGTATTTGTTCAAAAATGGATTATCTCTGGCATTAGTGACCAGGGACTAAAAGGATAATAGGGGGAAAAATGACATGTTAACAAAAAAGCTTTTCTCATTTACTGCGATTATTATTTTACTAGTGTCTATGATTTCCGGCTGTTCCTCCGCGAAATCGTCCGCGGATGGACCCGTTGAAATTGAGTTTTGGTTTGGCCTCGGCGGGAAGCTTGGCGAAAGTGTTGAAAAAAGAATTCAAGAATTTAACAAAAGCCAGAATGAAGTGAAAGTAATCGGAGTCGTGCAAGGGTCATATGATGAAACACTGCAGAAGCTGCAAGCGGCCATTGCTGCGAAAAAAGTCCCGGCAGCCGTCCTGATTAAAAACGACCCGATGAATGCCTTTGCGAAAAAAGGAACGTTAGCGTCTATGACAAAATACATTAAAGACGATGCCGATTTCAAACCAGATGATTTTATTGAAGCTTTTTATCAGCAGGGAACAATTAATGGTGAACAGTACGCATTGCCACTTTACGGAACCACACAAGTCCTTTATTACCGAAAGGATATGTTTGAACAAGCAGGCATTTCCCAGGATAAGCTGAAAACTTGGGAATCGCTTGCTGAAGTAGCAAAGCAGTTGACAAAGAATAATGGGGGCAAGATAGAAGTTTATGGATGGGAGCCAATGTGGGGACCAGACAATCTGATTGATGCCGCGCTAAGTAATGGGGCGAAATATTTAAGCGAAGATGGTAAGAAAGTGTTAATTGATTCTCCAGAATGGATTGATTCATGGGAATTCTTCAGAAAAGGAATTCATGATGATAAAACAATGGCGATTCACCACGATGGCCAGGGCTGGGAATATTGGTACAAAACGATTGATGATGTCATCCAAGGACGCGCTGCCGGTTATACTGGCTCAAGTGGCGACCAGGGAGATTTAGACTTTTCCATCCTTGCTGCAACACCACAGCCAGGCTGGGAAGGGAAACAGGCTGCACCGCACGCAGCGGCACATTTGGGAGCGATTCCAGCACTAGCTTCAGAAAAAGAAAAGAAAGCAGCATTTAAATGGTTGAAGTTTTTTACTAATGCCGAAAACATGGCCGACTGGTCTATTAATTCCGGCTATATTCCAGTGAGAAAGTCTGCAGAGGAAGTTCCAGCGTATAAAGAATTTGCTGAAAAGAATCCGCAAATTAAAGTACCGCTCCAGCAGGCACAGATTGCAACTCCACCGTTTGTTGATCCTACAGGCGGAAAAATATACGATGCCCTCGTAAAGGCTGCTGATAAAGTAGAAATCGAAGGGATTTCCGCTGAAAAGGCATTAAAAGAGGCACAAAAAGAGGCTCAGCGTGCTTTAGATAAAGTCAAAAAGTAAACAGCCATTTCTTCTATAAATGCAGACGGTGTCTTCTAGGCACCGTCTTTTTCTCTTTAATAGTTTAAAAAACTTCCAAATGGTAAAAGATAATTGAAAAATGTTATTTAATGTTTGAAAATTTGATTGTTCATCAAAAATTCACAAATTACTCACGTTGACATATTGAGTATGTTAATAATGTTGATTAAACTAAAAATAAGGGGGAGCAATTTAGAAGGAAAGGGGATAAAAATGTTACCGATTGAGCGGAGGCAGCAAATTATTAAATGGTTGGAAAAAGAAGGTTCATTAGCAATTTCGGAAATTAGCACCCGGCTGCATGTATCTGAAATGACGGTATATCGAGATATAAAGCCAATATTAGAAGAAAATGTGATTAGCAAAACTTCCGGCGGAATTTCTTTAGCACCTATCGTGAATCTTCCTTCGAATGTCTGCAGTTATTGTTTGAAGGAATTACATAACCGTCACCCGATTCAAATTATTACCAATGATTCAAGAGTCGAGCAGCTATGCTGCCCTCATTGCGGGTTACTAAGATACAAGAATATTGAAAAGGAAGTTTCGCAAATTATTTGTCGAGATTTCCTTCAGAATTCAACGATTAGTGCAAAAATGGCCTATTACTTAATGGATACTGATTTTAACTTGAATTGTTGCCAGCCACAAGTATTAACATTTGGATCTCTTAAACAAACGGAACAATTTCAAAGGGGATTTGGCGGCATTATTTTACGATTTGATGAGGCAATAGTAGAAATTGAAAAGCGTATGAACGGCAGCAAGGGCTGTTCCTGTAATCATGAACGCCTAAATTAAAGGGGACTGATAGTTTGAATTTAAAAATAAAATTCAGTACTTTCATTGTGATCATTTCTCTTTTTCTATTTTTATTCCCGACTATTTTTTCTGCACACGCTTATATTAAAAAATCGACACCATTAGAAGATGAGATTCTTGAAAAAGCACCTAGCGAAGTAATGATTCAATTTAATGAAACGATTCAGCCAGCTTTTAATTCAATCAAGGTGTTTGACTCTGAAGGAAATCGAGTAGATAAAGAAAATGGCGGGGTTGATCCCAGTCAACCTACAATTCTAAAGAGCGGTTTAAAGCCGAATCTTCCAGATGGAACCTATCGAATCAAGTGGAAGGCTGTTTCAAGTGACGGCCATCCTGTTGAAGGCGTGATTGGCTTTCAAGTTGGTACTGAAGGTAGAGATTCTAATGCAGGACTGAATGAAACGAAAGGCTATACACCCAAGGCAGACCTTATCCTTATTCGTTGGCTGCAATACATAAGTAACGCTTGCTATCTCGGACTCTTGTTTTTTTACATGTTAATTGTGCCAAAAGCGATCCATGATAACAGATTAGTTAATAAAACATTCCTTGTGGGCATCATTACGAGCTTCGTCGCACTTTTTCTCAGTATTTTGTTAAGCCTTCCATTAGAAGCAACAATAGAATCTGGTTTACCTTGGAATGAAGTGCTTAGCTTTCAATTCTTAGAAAATATCATTGTTAACACGACCTATGGTCAAACTTGGATTTTTCAAGGAGCAATCATTCTAACACTTGGTTTAATTACGTCATTTATCTGGATGGCAGAAGCTACTAAACGAATTATTTTGTGGGTCTGCTTTTGTTTAGGGGCAGGGTTACTGTTAACAAAGGCGTTAACGAGTCATGCTGCCACACAAACCAATCCGCTGCTAGCGATATCGATGGACTTTTTCCATTTACTAGCTGCATCCGTTTGGGTAGGAAGTTTAATCGCTTTTGTTGCCTTACTGCCATTGCGAAAGAACCCGGAAACAAAAGAAAATTTTTTCCTAATGATAAAAAGATTCTCTAAATGGGGAATCATCCTAGTACTTCTGTTAACCTTGACGGGGGTTTTTGGCAGCCTGCTCCATGTTCCAAACGCTTCAACCCTTATTCAAACGGACTATGGAAAGGTTTTATCTAGTAAAGTTATTTTGTTTCTATTGATGCTTATCCTTGCAGCAGTGAATTTTATAAAAGGAAAAAGGGCTAAGAATAAAGGACTGAAAGTATCATTATGGGGTGAACTTTCTATTGGTTTGGTTATCCTTGTTCTTTCCGTCGTTTTAACCAATTTACCAACAGCGATGCAATCCCCCGGGCCATTTAAAGAAACAATTACACTGAATAATGGTAATCAAGTGACATTAAGGGCAACCCCTAATATTGTGGGCGAAAATTTATTTGAAGTTTCCTTAAAAGACCGTCATGGGCGGGCAATCAAGGACGTTGAGCAAATTCACTTAACCTTTACGATGCTTGATATGGACATGGGGGAAGAAACAGTTGATTTAAAAAAAGTTGCTGAAGGCAAATACGAAGTACAAGGTTTGCATTTCAGCATGGCTGGTGATTGGAACATTCATGTTCACGTTCTAACAAAGTCATTGGAAAGCATTGATACCGATTTCCGCTGTTTGGTTGGAAGTCAATAAAAAAACATTCGAGGAGAATAGAAATGAAAAAAATGATGGTTCGCGTTTCAAAAGTAGTTATTCCAGCAGTAGTTAGTTTATTTTTCTTTGCAAGCATTGCCAGCGCTCATGTGACCGTGGTTCCGAAAACTTCGGCAACCGGTGCCTGGGAAACCTACACGTTAAAGGTTCCCGTTGAAAAAGATATCGCTACAACGAAAGTAACGGTAAAGGCTCCAGAGGGAGTAGAGGTTATGTCTTACCAACCGATTCCTGGCTGGACTTATACTTCTGAAAAGGATGCCGCCGGTAAAGTAAAAACCTTCACATTTGAAGCAACAGGAGAGGGGATTCTACCTGGGCAATTCCAACAATTTGTGTTTGTGGCAAAAAATCCTGATAAGGCTGCAAAAGCTGCCTGGGATGCATTTCAATATTACAAAGATGGCAGTATCGTAGAGTGGACAGGCGAAGAAGGTTCGGATTCTCCACATTCAGTTACGGAGATTGTGACTTCGACATCAAGCGACCATCATGATACGGCGACAACAGAACATGCTGAAAAAACAGATAAGGCACAAACCACTGAGGCCGAGAAAGAGGATGATTCGTCCGATTCTCTTCCGCTGATATTATCAGGCGCAGCAGCATTACTCTCGCTAGTGGCCCTTGTTCTTGCCTTCCGTAAAAAATGATTTAAGCTTGAACTGATAACAGAAGATTGCCACCTGTGCATCTTCTGTTTTTTTAGAATTAACCTATAAGATTAAACTTTCTTGAGATTGGTTTTTCTTTTTTTTGACCCTTTCCGACAATGCTTTAAAGCGCTTTAATGAATGATGAAAAACAGGACTTTGAATGAATGTGTAAAGAAAAGTCGCAATAAACACGGGACCGCCTAATAAAAATCCGATAACTAAAACAAGGCTCTCAACGATAATCCGTGCTTGACTTACCGTCAACCGTGTTTTATCAGAAATGGAAAGCATAAAGCCATCACGCGGGCCGGCCCCAATCCCAGCCGCAACATACATTCCGCCGCCGATTCCTGTGGTTACAATGCCAGATAGCAGAATCAAGTAATCGATCCATGTATGGGTTGCTTTAGGGAGAAAATCTAACCAGAGAAAAAAGTCCATGATTGGTCCAATACACAAGGCGTTTAAGATTGTGCCAATGCTAATATAGCTGCGGGCGACAAATAAAGAAATGATAATTAGGACCAAGCCGCAGACTACACCCCATGTACCAATGGTAAAACCAAAATGCTGATAAAGGGTAACATTTAATACTTCCCAAGGGTGAAGTCCGAGAAATTTTACTTTGACGGCAATGGCATTCCCCAGACCAAAAAAGGTTAAACCTAAAAAGAACAAAAAATACTGAAAAAACCTCACCTTCAGTTACCCTCCCTAGTGGTCTGATTGTTCAGAAAACTAAAATCTACCCTAATATCTTAAGATAGGAATTGATGATTATCAATGATTTATTTCAATTTATTGATGGATAAAGGTAGACCCGTGAAGAAATCAAGGTAAATTCTTCTATAATTACATTATTTATCATATATCTTATAAAAAGACCTTCAGCTATGAAGGTCTTTTATTTCGAAAATGAAAGAGGGATAGAAATGCCAAGTGATTTACAACAAGTAGAATTAAATATCCCAATTGAGGTGATTTGGGACTTTATTAGGGATGAAGATAATTGGGCACCACTTGTACCTGGCTATATTCATCATGAAAAACTAAATGAGCGCCAAATCACTTGGGAGTTTAAGAGCAGCCTCGGCATTATGAAAAAAAAGGTTAGATTATTGATCGATATAAAAGAATGGAATGAACCAGCAAGGGTAAGCTTTGATTTGAAAAGGTCGAATGAAAAGTACATTGGCGAGGGGTATTTTGAAGCAAAAGCAATTAACAAAAATAAAACACTGGTAACAGGGTTCATTGACATCAATGCCAGCGGGGCAATGGGGACATTAGCCAATTCACTTCTTAAAAACTCGATTCCTAAATCAGCAGAAGAAGTAGCTGTTGCCATCTATTCTAAGCTAGAAGAATTTAAAGGTAGAACATGAAGAAACAAAAAAAACCTGCTGGATGCGTAATGGATTCCGTTTTCCATCACAAAGATTAAAAATGTAAGTTAAAATGAGTGCCAATTTGTATATGAAATTGACACTCATTTTTTATTGGGCTAAAGCCATTTGTGACGAAATTACATAAAAATTTGTATAGGAAAATGCACCCAAAATTGTAGGGATACAATGGCTCTGTACCCATGCAATTTTACCCTCAATTTGGTATACAATTTGTCTTATAAAACACATATTAATTGGATATATTTGTCTAGATGAAGTCTTATCCTTAATTGAGTAATCAGAGAAATTAAAAATAAGCGGAGATTTTCCGGTTAGTCCGTTGAATAGAGCTCAATTAGGGGTAAATAAGCGGAGGTTTGAGACTGTCGATTAACTCATAAAAACCTCCTTTTTCACAAACTTTTTCTAAATTCTTTCTTTTACTCATCACTTCACTCCATATGTACGGTAAAATTAAGATATATTTTATGTATGGAGTGATTGTGATGGCGCACATTCAATATAAAACATTTGGTCAGTTAACCTTTTCAGATTATGAAGTCTTCTCTTCAGTTCCTGCCCATCCTTTCTGGAGCCGAGTGGATCAAGTGGTTGACTTTTCCTTTGCAGATAAGCTCTGTGCTCCTTTGTATTCTCCCAATGGACA